>JAENZK010000406.1 GCA_016841285.1 Guptibacillus hwajinpoensis
GTGGCCAACTTTATCGCATTGATTGAAAAAGGTTTTTATGATGGACTTATTTTTCATCGGGTGATTCCAGATTTTATGATTCAAGGTGTAGATCCAAGTGGAAATGGTACTGGTGGTCCTGAATACTCCATTGATGGAGAGTTTATGTCAAATGGGTTTGAGGCTAATACCGTTAAGCATGACCGCGGGGTTCTTTCGATGGCTCGGACCAATGATCCAAATTCGGCTGGCTCTCAATTTTTCATAATGGTAGAAGGAAGTTCGCAGCTTGATGGACAGTATGCAGCATTCGGAAAGGTCATTGAAGGGATGGAAGTCGTTGATAAAATAGTATCCGTTGAAAGGGATAATATGGACAAGCCATTAGTGGATCAGAAAATCGAAGCTGTCACTGTAGATACTAAAGGATATGATTATCCAGAACCAGAAATTCATTAAAAGTGGGGCACAGAAGGGGCATAGCATGATCCATAGTTCCCGACCCTCTGTCCCAATCCTGACACTTATAGTTCACTTATTTTATGATTTATTGTAATATATTGAATGTAGTAAAAATAATAATCTTCACTTATGAACTGGAAAATTGTAGATAGGGTTCCGCTATTCATATAGGACTGTGACCGAGGTCTACATCTTTTACAAAATGTAAAAGGCACCTATTGACATAAAAGGTCCGAGGGGAAAGGTTCAGCGTATTTGTTATGCGTTGAAATCTTTCTTTTCGGACCTTTTTTATTTTAAAAGGGGGGTTGTCGTATGGAAAGAATTGATGAATTAAGAGCAGGTGTTGCTGTAATTATTTTGAATGAGGAGAATCAAGTTTTATTACAGAAAAGAGCAGATGTGGGACTATGGGGTATTCCTTCGGGACATGTAGAAATTGGGGAAACAGTATCTGAAACAGCCATAAGGGAGGTAAAAGAGGAAACCAATTTAGATATTGAAATTAAAAAGTTAATTGGTGTTTATTCTGACCCTAATTCACAAGTGTTTGTTTATCCAAATGGTAAAGTAGTACATTTTATAACAACTTGTTTTCTTGCTAAAATTACAGGAGGAGAACTTAGATGTAATTCGGATGAATCACTTGAAATTAAATTCTTTGAAATACAAAACTTACCTCATGATTTACTGAAAATGCATCCTCGCTGGTTAAAAGATGCCCTTGCAAATAGAGAAATGGCATTTATTCGTTAATGCGATATTCTTATTCAACTAACGAGGGCGAGAGCGAATCTTCAATAAGAGGATTCGCTCGTTTTTTGAAGTTATGGAAACCGACCGTAAAATAAAAATTTCATGGTAAAATATGTATTAAAAGAGCATCTATGAATGGGGTTGGTGATTAATGGATAAATTCGATGAAAAAAGTGTGCGAAAAAAAGAATGGGAAAGGAATCCCAATGAGTAATTTTTCCGATTCAGTTAACCGTTCAATGGTTGAAGACCTAAGTGCATTAGCGAGAGGTGGATGTCTAACAAAGGTTTTGACTTTGGTAATAATTGTAATTTCACTTATTGTTATTTCCAAATGCTCACATTAATTTTAAAAAGTTTGTTACTGTACTAACGGGGTGTGTAGTTGAGCAAAAAAGTCGATAAAAAGTATCTATCAAAATAAGATTCTATTGGAATTTTAAGATAAAACTCACTTCCTTTTAAAAGCTGTTTTGTCCACTATCGAGTACCCAGTAGAAGTAATAATAAGCGGACTTTTCCGGTTAGGCGCAGAATGATGCTCATTTTGGGGGTAAATTGGGGGAGTTTTCCGATTAGGTAAAGCAAAGTCTCCTATTTTCGCACTTTTCTAGGTAATAAGCGGAATCTCTCCCGCTATTTAAGCCGTTTTTATACATAATTCCTTATTAAGTGAAATTTTTCCGACTATTTATCAGATTGAGTGCTTAACCTGGTCACCAAACTGATAAGTACGTTTCCTTTGATAAATCAGGGCATGGCATATATGATCGGGCCGTAGCAAAAAATGATTTGCCACTTCGACTTTAGGGGGGAATTGAATTGGTAAAAATAATATCCTTTTTTATTGCAGTATTGGTTACACAGCTAATTGCAATCATTATGTGGGGAGAACATGTTTGGCTATATAAGTTTGCTAATGGTGGAGTTGGTGGTTCGCCTGTGGGACAAATTCAACCAATATTGTGGTTAATTTTGATTATAGAAGCCATCATGTTTGTTTTATTAGCCGTCAGTTATAAAAGAAAAACGAATAAGTGATTTTTTGCTAACGGTGGCTTTCCTTTAACAATAGGTGCGGGTAATAAAGGAATTTGAAGTCGGCAAGACTAATTAGTATACAACAATTTCGAGTGACTATACTGATATTGAATTTTATTTCCAAACAGTTCAATAGCGTTTGTTTAGTTTTTTTGAAAGGGGAATGATGATTTGAAGTTTCGGACTATTGATATCGAAAAAGATAAAGATATGATTATTAAATTCAGAATAGATTCTTATTTTGTAAGCTTTGGGTCTGAAGAAGCTTTTGGAGATGAGATAGCTTATATTAATCGGATTAAAGCATGGTCCACAGTTCCCGACCCTCTGTCCCAACGCCGACCCTCTGTCCCAACGAGGCTTTAACACAAGAAGGTAAGGTCTTCGTCAACCATTTACTAGGTGGTGAAATCTATGGAAAACAAATTGAAGTTGTCATTTTTTGATTGCCTTAACAGCGGTGCTATTGAGGATGCTAAAGCCATTGTCTCAAGTCAACCAAATGAGGTTGTTCAAGATTGGTTGATTGAATATGGATTTGAATCCAATTCGATCACGGCCTATACATTTGCATGGCAGATGATACTGGAAGAGGAGTCTGCTGATAATCATCTTGCTGCAAGCACCTTAATGGCGACCGTCCTTTGTCATATGCCTGGTGGATATGAAACGGCGCTTTATCATGCACGTCGAGCCATAGAACTTAATCCAGAAGACAATGATTTGTGGGAATGGTTACTTTTCTTTCATGAAATACCTGACACATTGGTGAGCCGTGAGGAAGCAGACACCATTGCTAAGAAAATTTTGCAAGTAAAATCTGATAGTGATCCAGCCCGAAAATTCCTAGATTTTCATAAGTGGTTTCAAAATAAAAGCTGAAAACAATTGCCACCCATTTGCCTTTGGGATAAATACATAGTCCACAGTTCCCGACCCTGTGGCCCGTCCTTTTATTCCTTCACTAATTTATTTCGATCAATTGCTTTTGGTGGTTGTTCCATCCAGCCTTGTTCAATCATAATATTAGCTGCATCCTCAACATATAACCCTACATCAGTTAAAAATTTTGCATACATTCCGCCTAAATCTCTTCTTCCATTAAGGGATAGTGCGTTTCCGATTGTTCTTATTTTCAATTTTATGTTCAGCTACTACTTTTCCCACTTCATCTACAAAGGATATGGGAAATGTTGATTTTCAAAAATAAATAAAAGTAAATGGGAAAAACTATTTTTAATGATTCTTAAAGAGCATTGAATATGCCCTTTGCTT
>JAENZK010000407.1 GCA_016841285.1 Guptibacillus hwajinpoensis
TGTTGCATTAATTTTTGCGAGTCAGATAATGATTGCTGCTGTCTACTGCGTCTATACTCCCATTCTTCATTCCACTTATCATACGCAATATCCCCTGCCATTCCAGTCTCTTCAATTTTATCCAAGGTCATTGCACCACACGTATTAGTAAAGTCAGCACGATTCTTTTTCATCAAACTAAGTAAATCTTCAATCAAAGTTTCATCCTGATCCTCTTCATTATAAAGGCCAAGCTTTGCTCTCATACCAGATAGCCAATGTTTATGAAACAGCTTTGGATATTCTGATATTGCATCCTAGGCAAGTTGAACAGCTTGTTTCTCATCTTCATGCAATAATGGCAATAGTGTTTCCGCCAATCGGGCAAGGTTCCAGCCCCCGATTGGCGGCTGATTTCCATAAGCGTAACGTCCCTGTCTATCAATGGAACTGAAAACTGTCGCAGGGTCATATGTATCCATAAAGGCACAAGGACCGTAATCGATTGTTTCGCCACTAATGGCCATATTATCAGTATTCATTACCCCATGTATAAAACCAACTAGCTGCCATTTAGCAATCAACTCGGCCTGCCGTTTAATAACCTCTTGTAATAAAAAAAGATAGCGATCCGCGTCTGAAGTTGCACCGAAACCGGTATTGGAATCAACCGCATAATCAACGGTATCAGCTAAATCTGCACCACCACTAAAATGCCGCTGCAGAGTATAATCCGCCAAGGCCTTTATATCCTCATCCGTCCCAAAATTTGCTGCAAACTCAAATGTACCAACCCGAATATGACAAGAGGCCACACGAGTGACAATGGCACCAGGAAGTGCTGTTTCCCGATATACTAACTCACCGGTTTTCACTACTGCTAAACTGCGTGTAGTTGGTATTCCAAGTGCATGCATCGCTTCACTGATTATATATTCACGTAGCATGGGACCTAATACCGCTCGACCATCGCCACCTCTTGAATAAGGTGTTCTACCTGAGCCTTTTAACTGAATATCAAATCGTTCACCATCGGGACTAATATGCTCACCTAGCAATACAGCACGGCCATCACCCAGCATCGTAAAATGTCCGAATTGATGTCCGGCATACGCTTGGGCAAGCGGTGAAGCCCCCTCAGGTATCTTATTTCCAGCAAACACAGCAGCTCCTCCATCATTATTCAGCGCCGCTTCGTTCAATCCTAAAGAAACCGCCAAAGATGAATTGAATATGACCAACTCCGGTTCGGTAACAGGATCAGGATTTTGGCTGCTATAAAACATCTTTGGTAATCGTGCATAACTATTATTAAAATTCCAACCAGCTTTCATTTTTTCATTATCCATAGTTTAAACTTCCTTTGTCTAATTTTCATACAAAATTAGTATTCATTATATATATCTAATTATGCTAATTCCCTAAAATACTGAAAGTAAACTGCAAAATAAAAATCGATCAGCGTACCGTAAGAACACACTGGTCGATTGCACATTCCTTTAATCTATATCGTTGCTTCCTTTCTCCACTTCCACTTCACCAGTGCTACCAGTGACCAGGGTACTAGTACTGTTGTTAGTCCCGTTAATTAGCATTCTGACTATTGGTGGCTTCGGACGATTCTGGCCATACAAGCCTATATATATCTGGTCAATCTCTTCCCCTGTTAAATCACCCTGTTTCAGTAAGTCAGCTGCAATAGCATGAACAAAATCTCTATGATTTTTCACCAATTTCTTGACCTGCAGCATTTGGTCCTGAAGCAAGTTATTAATTTTTGGTCGAAGTGCCCTCAGTCCATCAGCATGAGAACTAACTGTAAGCCAGCTAAACAATTCATCGCCCATTCCAACCATACCGAGGTAGGCACCTGCCAGCATTGTAGCCTGACGTAAATCAGAAGTTACTCCATTTAATTTCTTACCTAGAAACTCCTCCTCAACAGCCCGTGCTGCAAGGCAAACTTGAATCTCAGCTAAAATTTCACTATCGCTTCGGTTATAACGTTCCTCCGTTGGTTTGGTTGCTGCCAGCCCTAAAGCTCCACCACGTCTTATAATCGTTACTTTCCAAACTCGGTCATGTGGTTTTAGTAAATATTGGGCAACAGCATGACCCGCTTCATGGTAGGCAACATTTCTCTTCTCATCTTCACTCATGGAACGAAGTGGTTGTTTAAGACCCCATTCATAAGTCTCCATTGCATTTCGAAAGTCTTTATAATTCGTAACATCCGCCCCTCTTTGATGGGCCATTACAATGGATTCATTAACAATATGCTTGATTTGCGCCGGACTGTAGCCGATTGTATCAAGTGCTGCCCGCTCCGGTGTTAAAGAGGCATCTTTTTTTACCTTTTTAAGATAATACTGAAAAACATCTAATCTTCCATCATAATCTGGGGAATCAACCCAAAGCTTTCGGTCAAACCGCCCCGGCCTGAGAAGTGCCTGGTCAAGGACATCAGGAAGGTTAGTAGCTGCAATTGTCAATACCGCCGGACGTTCAGCTTTTTTCCGCCGAAGGCCAAGTGAACGAAGAAATTTAGCTATCTTAGAGTTATCAACATTGGGTGGATCCATCTGTAAAAGCAATTCATTTAATAGCCCCATACCGCCCATGCCTAACATACCACCCATACCTCCACCACCAGACTGACGGGCCATACCGATTGCGTCTATTTCATCTATAAAAATAATACAGGCCCCATAGACACGTGCTAGCTTCCGTGCCTTCTTATAGATTCCCATGACCTTTAAGTTACCTACTCCAAAAAACATATTTTGAAAACTTGGTGCTGAAGCATAGGCAAACGGAACCTGTGCTTCATTCGCGATTACTTGTGCCAGATAAGATTTCCCCGTACCCGGTGGTCCACATAACAACAAACCTCGAATTGCTTCCCCACCCATTTCCTTAAACTCTTTCACGCCTTTAAGCAAGGTAACAATCCGCTTAGCATTTTCAACAATCTCCGGATTACCCCGATAATCATCCCAAGTTGACCCGGTTTCCCCCGGTAGAATCCAGTACGTTCGACCCCGTGCTAGAAACCAGAAAAGAGCAACAAACTGAATGATCATAAACATCATGGCGAAGATAAGCTGGAATAGAAAGCTGATAATCGTAAGTGCAGTCTGCCAATAAGCTGGGCCTCCAGCATTTAACAGCGCACCTATTAAGAAAAGAGCTGTAAGACAAATTATTAATTTACGCCACTTGATCCACTGATATTTTTTCATACCATCACCCTATTTTAGTGGAATATTAAAATATTTTTAGTGTGATATTTTATGGATGATGATCTCCTATGGTCCCTAAAAATCTAAAAAAACCTTCGCAAGGAAGGTTCTAATTTTTACTACTTCATTTTAATTTTTCCGATAATATCCATACCATACTTGATTATAACGGCAAGACCGCCAATAAAATAGAAGATTAAAAGTATCCAGCCTGTAGGATCGATAGACATCATTGATACAAGAATATTTAATGGAAGT
>JAENZK010000408.1 GCA_016841285.1 Guptibacillus hwajinpoensis
ATGACTGTGGATAACAAAGGTTTAAAGGTTACAGTTGATATAAAGAACAGTGATCTATTTAGAGACATGTTAGAAATTACTGCGTTCTTGCATAGATTTGCTGATGATAATACCAAAGAATTTGTAGTGACAAAGATGAATAAGAAGTTAATTAATATGGTTATTGAAGGTACATGTGATTAGTAATGCATCTTAAATTTTGCAGATGTGGGAAGACCATTCCATTAAGTCAATCTACATGTGAGCAGTGTGAAGAGAGCCAAAAGGAACGTCATAAATCATATGATAAGTATGTTCGGGATAAGGATAGTAAAGCATTTTACAATAGTCCTGAATGGCGAAGGGTTAGAAAGCAAGCGTTGATTAGAGATAATTATTTGTGTGTGGAGTGTTTGAAGGAAAGAAAGATTACACCTGCTTATATTGTTGACCATATATCAGAGATAAAAGACGGTGGCGACAAGCTTAATATAAATAATCTACAATGTTTGTGCCAAATGCACCATAATCAGAAGACTGCAAGAGTAAAGAAGGAAAGACAATTAAATAGTTATATAGAGTGAGGGGGTATGTGAAAAGTTTCCAGTAAACGACAAATGACCGCATCAACCCTTTTCTCACGCAGAAACTCCCTACATAAATATTCAGAAAAATTAGGAAGGAGGAAAATTATGTCTGGGCAACGACAACCAACAGAACTATTGCTACTTAAAGGTAAAAAGCACCTTACGAAGAAAGAAATCGAAGATAGGAAGTCAAGTGAAATAAAGGCACCAAACGATAAAGTTGAGCCTCCTTCCTATTTAACTACTAAGAAATTGAAAGATGAATTTAATAAGATTGCAGACGAGTTAGTGGACATTGGGATCATGTCAAATCTTGATGTAGATGCACTGGCTCGTTTTATTTTTGCGCAAAAAATGTACCAAGACTTAACAAAGCAACTGTTAAAAATGAAGCCAATCATTACAGATGAAAAAGGTAATGTATCAGAGAATCCAGATTTCTCTAAGTTGCTAATTAACCAAGACAAATTATTTAAGCAATGTAGACAAGCGGCTAGTGATTTAGGATTAACTATTTCTTCTCGTTGTAAATTGGTAATTCCTAAGTCTGGTGACGATGATAAACCACAAAATAAATTCAATAGGTTTGCGAAGTGATGAATGATGCATAGAACAACTCAATTCGCATTGGATGTGGTAGAGGGAAGAATTGTCACAGGGAAATTAGAGCGATTGGCAGCGCAAAGACATTTAGATGACCTAGAAAAATCAAAATTAGCAACATACGTCTACAGGTTTGATGAAGAGAAAGCAAATGTAATTTTAGATTATGCGGAAACTTTAATTATAGGTGAAGGTGAAGAAAAGCAACCATTAATATTAGAACCTTTTCAAGCGTTTTGTTTTGGCTCATTACATGGTTGGGTACATAAAGAAACAGGATATAGGAGATTTCGTTCAAGTTACATTCAGGTAGGCAGACAACAAGGAAAATCAATGATGAATGGTGTACTAGGAACATTTTACGGTAACTTTGATGGATATAATTATGGTCAGATTTATTGTACAGCCATGAAAAAAGACCAGGCAAAATTAGTGTTCAATGAGATGATAAAGTTTATTCGTTCTGATCCTGAATTGGGAGAGTTATTTAAGATTAAAGAATACGAATCTACAATTATAGGATTAATAACCAATTCAACAATTAAAGCATTGGGAAGGGACAGTAAGTCCATTGATGGATTTAGACCTTTATTGGGTATAGTCGATAATTTATTTGTCGCCTTATGTAGCAATGCATAAGTGAATAATTGCGGTATTAAGCAAGGAAGCTGAGATGCCAACTTGAACCGAAGGCTATTGAAACAATAGTCAGGGGCAACGCATAGAAGGTGAAAAGATATAATCCTTCCACGAGACCGCAACAACCTTCAAGGTTGAAAACATATGCTGAACTTACACAAATAGTGAAGTGTAAGAAGTAGAGGATAAAAAGCCTTTACGATAACAAAATTGGAATATCATGCCCATTCCAACAATCAAATGTACAAATTACTTGAAGGTGGTACAGGTAATCTAAAAGAGTGCCTAATTAGTGTCATAACTACAGCAGGGTTTGACTTAAATTCACCATGCTATGAACTTTTTGAATATTGCATCAAGATTTTAGAGGGAGTTACAGAGAATGAAACTCAATTTATTTACATAGCACAATTGGATAAAGAGGATGATATTTGGGACACAAAGAATTGGGTTAAAGCTAATCCATTAACATGTAAAACACCTGAAGGTATTAAACGTATGGAAGATATTGCTCGTAAAGCTAAAGAAATGGGTGGCGAAGAGTTAAGAGACTTCATGACCAAGCGTTTAAATATTTGGGTGCAATTTACGGATAACCAATACATGAATACCGAAAAGTGGAAAAACTGTGAATCTAATAAAACATTAGAGGATTTTCGTGGTCATACGGCTATAACAGGTTTGGATTTAAGCAGTGGTGGAGATTTAACAAGTTTGGGATTAGTAATTCCATATTACGATGATGAAGGTAATAGAAAATACTTTATCCATTCCCATTCATTTATTCCTAAGAATCGTGTTGCTGAACATATTAAAACCGACAGAGCACCTTATGATATTTGGATCAGAGAAGAAATACTTACCGCAACTGAAACAATGGGTGGTATTAAGACAGATTATAAGTACATAATTTCGTATTTAAAGAAACTTATTGAGGACTATGAATTAAATATTGAAATGATTTGTTATGACCCTCATAATGCCAGTGCATTCCTATATGACCTTGAGCAATTAGGTATTAATACATTGGAAATTACACAATCTGCAAGGAATCTTAATGATCCTACGGTTGATTTTAGGCTTGAAGTAGAAGCAGGTAATGTTGAATACAACAAGCACAACAAATTACTTACGTGGTCTATAGTAAACGCTAAGACAGCATCTAATTCATTCGGGGAAATCAAAATTGATAAGGATTTACAACGAAAACGTATTGACCCGGTGGATTCAGTTATTGATGCTTGGAAGGTTGCTATGACAATAGATGCAAAGGTAGATATTAATGAAGTTACAAATGAATTTCTCGATATGATGGGATGGTAAGGAGGTGAGAAAGTGTTTAATTGGTTAAAAAGGATGTTTAAGAATGAAACGATTGACTTAAATAATCCTACATTACTTGAATGGCTTGGAATAGATTCAAATACACCAAAGGATAAGCTATCTGAGGTTACATACTTTGCTTGTTTGAAGATTTTGGCTGAAAGTTTAGGTAAATTACCTTTAAAGATGTATCAATCAACAGATAAAGGCATCATAAAGAGTGATAAAAACGACTTATTTAATGTATTAAAATTACGTCCAAACCAATATATGACAAGTACAATATTC
>JAENZK010000409.1 GCA_016841285.1 Guptibacillus hwajinpoensis
ATTACAAATATATCATTGAATCTTACAGAGATTGCAGGTAACAGCAAAAAGATCAATTCTTCTATCGAAGAAGTTGCTGCGATTTCTGAGGAATCAGCAGCCGGAATCGAACAAACATCTGCTTCGACACAGCAGATAACTAGTTCGATGGAAGAAGTAGCAAGTAGTTCGGAGCAACTTTCCAAGTTAGCCGAAGAATTAAATAGTCTAGTTCTCCAATTTAAGATATAAAATATAACAATTAATAAGGGGGTGCCTAAGTTAGGCATCCTCTTTGTTATGGACATGAGTTTCTTGTGATTTTTTTGTATGCACAAAATTCGACAAAATATGATATATGTCCTATCATGTTAAAGTGAGAAGTAATATAATCAGATTTTAGTAATATTAAAAAGTATGAAGTAGTCGATTAAAAGAACCCAAAAGGTGATGAGTAAATGAGAATTGAAGAATTATCAAAAGATATAAATAAATTTGTAGAAACCCTAGACTTAGTAACAGCTAGAAAACTAATAGAAAACAATATAGAAGTATTAAATGAAAATAAAAGATTGCTTAACAGCAATGCCAGAGAATTACTAAAGTTTTTTACAGAGAGACTTGAGTCGGGGCATCAGCCAATCTCAAGGGATGAATTGGCGACCATAACAGCGATCAATACATATGCATCAAATTTTGATATTAGATCTATTAAATTTATCTTAAAGAATAAGACAAAATTCTTACTTAGAGATGATGTTAATGAGTATTTAAATAGTGATGCAAAGGCTATATTAATCGGAATGGGTGCAATAAAAAATAATAAAGAATAAATTAAAAAAAACATAAAAAATGTCGAAAAGTAGCAGACATAAAGACCTATATATTTTAT
This sequence comes from Guptibacillus hwajinpoensis, assembly GCA_016841285.1. Taxonomy (GTDB): domain Bacteria; phylum Bacillota; class Bacilli; order Bacillales; family Bacillaceae_J; genus Schinkia. The sequence goes on from JAENZK010000409.1 coordinate 872, forward strand.
ACTATATTTATAGTATTTATGATGAAGTTTGATATGTATATATTTTTTTTTCAGCAAAGCACAATTTAATTTTAATATGATAAAGGCAAAGCTACAGAAATGTAGTGACGCAAAGCTATAGGGACTAATCCATTATGGAATGTCAGCCAGTTACCAAAATTGTTTAAGGTAAAAGACCATGTCCCGTTTATATTTGGGGATATGGTTTTTTTATTGAATCAAAGTTGGCATTTAGGTGGGTGGAAAATGGAACATACATATGAAGTCTTGGAGTCGGACCTTCAAATGGCACTGGAACGAAATGAATTTAGAGTCTATTATCAACCGAAACTTCATTTAGTATCAGGTAAAATTATTGGAGTGGAATCATTAATTCGCTGGGAGCATCCAATACAAGGATTACTTTCTCCAGATAAATTCATTCCATTAGCAGAGAAAACCGGGTTGATTGTACCTATTGGGGAATGGGTATTAAGAACGGCGTGTATACAAATGAAGGAATGGCAGAAGGTAGGAATGCAATCATTATTCTTGTCTGTTAATCTTTCAGTTTTGCAACTTTATCAACCAGATTTTGTTGACTGCGTTCGGCAAATCTTTGCGGAAACAGAATTTTCTTCTAAATATATTGCTTTTGAAATTACAGAAAGTATGATGATGGACGAAGAGAAAGTTCTCCCTACTTTAATGGGATTAAAACGGCTTGGTGTGCAAATTAGTTTGGACGACTTTGGCACTGGATTTAGTTCACTGCGTTATTTACGGGAATTTCCTATTGATAGAATAAAAATTGATAGATCATTTATTCGGTATTGTACGACAGACTTGAATGATACTGCCATTGTAAAATCGATCATTGCTATGGCACAGCAATTAAAACTTGTCGTTATTGCCGAAGGGATTGAAACAAGAGATCATTTGATTTTTCTTCAGCATCATTTTTGTAATATAGGTCAAGGCTATCTGTTTAGTAAACCAATTCCTGCAGAGGAACTATTACAATGTAGAGATCAAATCGAACAAATTGTAATTCGTGAAGGGATACCTCAAGCCGTCAATTATCATGATTTTTTAGAGAATGAAATAGAAAAGGCCCGTCAAGATTTACGAGATACTATGAGGTTACAACAAGGGTTAATTTTTAAGATAAAAAGAGAAGATGATAAATTTATTCACACTTTATGTGATGGAGAATTATTGCATAAATTGGGGTTAATCCCTGAACAGGTGGTCGGAAAAGAATTGAAGGATTTTATACCTGAAAAAGCTGCGAATGAGATCACTTCATATTACGAACTAGCTTGGAAAGGGCAGGAGAATGTAATCTTTGAAAGAGAAATAAATGACATTTATTATATTAGCTCCTTACGTCCAATTCACCGAGGAGGACAAGTGACAGAAGTGATCGGCTCAAGTATGAATATTTCCGAACGAAAAAAGGCTGAAGAATTAGAAAGACAATCATTGCTTCTAGTGAATCGCTAAACAATTTAAAATCCACATTTCACCAACATAGAGCCACTTCTGTTCTTAAGAGGGGCTCTTCTGGTTTTTACATTAATTAATGTAAAAAAAGAGGAATAGCTTATAATTCGATTCTATAGTAGCATAGCACTATAGAATGATATTAGTTCCAAAAGGTAGCCTGCTAGAAAGCTATTTCTAGAGGTTAGGAGGTACAAATGGATCTTCAAAAATATATCAATCATTTATTCCAATCGATAAAAAATAAATTATCAGAATGGTTATCTTTAGAAGAAGGAGAAACCATTTTTGCTGAGGATGTATATCGTTTTTTGCATTCAATTAAAGGAACTTCGGGAACACTTCAACTCGATAAATTAATGAAGCTTTCAGAAGAGCTATTAAGTCAGGTGGATCAGGACGGTAAGGACTGGGATATAAAAGAGCTAAAAACTTTTCTATTTCCTTTAATTGAACTAACGTACCAATATGAAAATTTTGAAGAATCATTGATTGACGATGAACCAGTCTTTCATACTAATGCACCACTTATTCAAGTCATAGATGATGATGTTTCACTGCTTATGCTTCTTAAAGATGTTTTAGAAGAAAAAGACTGGATCGTCATGACTTACACAAATCCAGAAAAGGCTGTTAATCAGTATTTTGATATGCAGCCAGATTGTCTAGTTCTAGATATCCAGTTACCATATAAAGATGGTTTTCAAGTACTACAAGAAATTCAAGAGCATAATGAAAAACACTTTATTCCAACGATTATGATTAGTATCAAAAACAATAAGCAAATGAGAATAGAAGCTTATAAAAAGGGTGCAGATGACTTTTTTGGGAAGCCGATTGATATTGAGGAATTCGTTGCAAAAATTGACCGACATTTGCAGCGAAAGAAGATTTTTGATCAATCTGTTCTGATTGATGAATTGACCCAGGTTTATAATCGGAAGTATCTTGCCGATAGTTTACCGCGTTTTTTCCAAGAATTTAAACGAAACAAGCAGGTTTTTTCGCTTTGTATTGTAGATATCGACCTATTT
>JAENZK010000410.1 GCA_016841285.1 Guptibacillus hwajinpoensis
GGATACATGTCCAATCAATAAATCATTTATGTTGTATTTATTCTCAAATTCATTTTGAATTTCAAGTGGAATCTTTATTATGATTTCATATTTTGTATCTGTTTGTTGACAAGTAACTGCACCTATAAGAATATAGGCATAATCCTGAAGCACAGAAGAAATCAAATTGTTAATCTCCATTCCTTCCACACGAAATCCTTTAAGTGCATCTCTACGAAGAATAAGAAACTGTCGCATACTTTCCTCGTCCTCGTCCATGATCTTGAGTTCAACGTTATCGATTTTAATTAAATCGCCTTCATTGAGTTTGGATAAATCATTTGAGATGTTACATTTATCTATTATTCTTCTTAAGAGAATCGATTTTGTAGTTTTCACATCCAAGTTCTCAATAACTTTAGCGGATGTAAAGGATGTTTCCTTAGCATCAGCGGATATTGAAGCCTTAATTCCATCTAAAAGTAGCTTAGAACCCTTTGCAGACAAGGTCGAAGAATATCCATATTGAGATTCCAAATGCTTTTCATTTGTTCTCTCAATTGAAGATATAATGACATTGTTAATCATCATAGACATCTCATATACTTTTGAAAAATTCAAATAATATATATTAAAATCAGTTCTTTTCACGTTTGACCTCCTTGACCGAAAACTACATAACCTACCTGAATAGCCTTATCAGGTTTTTTTGAACAATTTAAATAAAAGGATGAGAAAAAAGCACCGTTAAAAGAAGTCTTACTGATAAAAATGCCATTTCTTCAGCTTCCTTTAAAAATTCTTCTTCATAGAATAGGATAGGCAAATCATCTGGGGCATTAATATGAACCCAACGATTTCTATATTTACGTAGTTTATGAAGATCTTGATGATCATCTGCATCTAAGAAAGGATATTGGTCTATTAAAGTACACAGATCTTTCTTTCTAGAAGAACTGTCCTCTGTTCGGAAATACGTTTCAATACAAGCTAACGCTGTAATCACTGTCGCAAGGTCGGCACCGTTAATAAAAGCATCATATACCGACTTTGAAATAAAAGTACACCATTCGGAAAAAGTGGCTCCGCCTACTAACAACTTTTCTTCTTGTTCAATAAAGAATTTTTCCCTATCTTCTTTGTTCACTTTTCATTCCCCAAAAATCAGTTAGTTTCCGTGTAATTGGTTCAGCCTTAAATGAATATTTACAAGCACATTTAACAAGCAACACTGCTCGATATACTTAGGGATATCCCCCAAATCGTTAAAATGGCAATTCTTGATAGTTTCTTCCAATTTAAAACAAATATATTCAAAGTATACCATATTTAAAATGACATATATTTCCCTCGACCGCATTTGATATAATTCACATAAATGGTTATTTGAGGAGAATATATATGATAAAAGAAATTGAATTGATTAACTTCCGGTGTTTTTCTCATTATAAAGTCCCACTAAAATCAACTACGGTTTTAGTTGGGCAGAATAATGCAGGCAAGTCGACCATTGCTGAAGCATTACGACTTATATCGATAGTTATTTCAAAATTTCAAAACTTACCATATAAGCAGCCTAACGATCCAGATATACCTGTTAATATAGGAGTAACACCGTCATTAAAAAACGTCGATTTTCACATTGATAAGACTGTATTTCATAGATACGAGAATATTCCTGCTATTATAAAAGCTTTATTTGATACAGGGGAGCTAATATATATATATATAGGTGAAAAGGAAGTTTTTGCACAATTATTTGACCAAAATAACAAACTAATAAAGTCCAAAACAGAAGCGAAGAATGTTTTTATTAACCCTATTAAAGTACTACCCCGTGTAGCCCCTTTACAGATGAACGAGAAAGTTCTAAATCACGATTATGTTACCAACTTAATGTTTTCTAGGCGAGCACCACTTCATTTCCGAAATGAGCTCGTATTATTTAAAAAAGAATTTAGAACTTTCAAGCAGCTTGCAGAATCTACATGGAAGGGATTAAGAATTAGAAATCTGGATTTTGATATTTACAATTCACAACAACCGATTAGTTTGTTTATACAAGATAACGATTTCGTGGCTGAGGTAGGAAACATGGGACATGGCTTGCAAATGTGGTTACAAATCATTTGGTTCTTATCTTTAATTAATAAAAAAACGACAATAATTCTGGATGAACCAGACATATATATGCACGCCGATCTTCAGCGAAAGCTTATTCGTCTGTTAATGAACAGAAAATATCATCAAACTATCATTGCCACCCATTCTATCGAGATAATGTGTGAGGTAGATACCGAAAGCATATTAATAGTTGATCATACTAAGAAAACTGCAAAGTATGCAAACTCAATAAAATCCGTCCAAAAGATAATTGACCAAATAGGTGGAGTTCATAATCTCCAACTTACACGACTATGGGCCGCTAAAAAGTGTCTTTTAGTAGAGGGGAAAGATGTTCATGTTCTTAGAGCCTTTCAAAATACTTTATTTCCTGAAAGTGAAGAACCTTTTGATATCATTCCAAACATGCCTATAGGCGGTTGGGGTGGGTGGAGTTATGCAATAGGATCATCCATGATCTTGAAAAATTCTGCTGATGAAACAATAAGGGTGTATACGATACTTGATAGAGACTATCATACAGAAGAAGAAATCCAAGAACGTCTCAAACAAGCAAAGGAGAAAGGGGTAGAGTTGCATATATGGGGAAAAAAGGAGATGGAAAACTATCTAATTAAACCAGAAGCAATCTTAAGATTGATAAACAAAAGGACCTGTAAACGAAAATCAACAATAAACGAAGTTATACAAGCAATTGATAGCATTTCTACCAAATTATATGATGACACGCTAGATGCAATGGCTGACGAATTAGCCAAATCCAATAAGAGGTTAGCAGCATCTACTATAAATAAACAAGTACGAAAATACTTAAATAGTTTCTGGAACGATATTGATAAAAGATTATCGGTCGTATCTGGAAAAAGGATGTTCGTAGAAATAAATCAATGGGCACAAAAAGAATTTGGTGTTTCTTTAAGTTCGAAAAGTGTAGCTAAAGAAATAAAAAAAGCAGAGATTGATTTAGAAATGGTAAACGTAGTTAAATCGATGGAAGAAAACAAGGCGCTTACTCCAATTTGCACCAGCAGTGCAAGTATGTTCCATATGGTTAAATGATGTAACCAGCAGTATACAACTTCTAACGTTGCTATCCTTTCATGTTTTCCCATTATTTTATACATAATGATCATATGAATAATGAATAATCATCGCCCTAAGTATAAACATTACTGTGTTCAGTAAAAAAACAATGGTGCCGACCATCTGATTATTTGACTTAACCGCCTTCTTTTGTATAGAATTTTAAGTAAAAGAAGATGTACTAATGAGTC
>JAENZK010000006.1 GCA_016841285.1 Guptibacillus hwajinpoensis
CAAATTAATAATCCACACAGTAAACTTGGAATGCTAATCATAAAATAGGTGTTTTGCCAGCCAAATGCAGTTCCTAATTGGGTAGCGACAACAGGTCCGATCAAGCTAGCGATCACCGCTGCCCCGGCATAAACGATTCCGACATTGCGACCGAATTTTCCTGATTCTGAGGCCACCGCAATAATTGATATCATAATCGGGAGAATAATCCCCTCAGCAGCACCCAGCAGCGCTCTAATTACAGCTAGCGAGGCAAAGGAAGTAGCGAACATGGTGGCCAGTGACAACAGCCCCGTCATGACGATTGCCCCGATTAGCAATGGTTTCTTTTTTCCTAACCGATCGGACATAATAGCAAAAACGGGTGACGCAATGGCATAACAAAGCGTCTGCCACATATTAATATTGCCAATTTGCGTATTAGTAAGGGCGATGTCATCGATCATTAACGGCAATAAAATCGATAAAAGGGAGCGGTCAAGAAATATTAACCCCCATGTTAAGAAAAAGATTAACGCTAGTTTCGTAGCGTAGCTTTGTTTATTCGCAGTCATCCTTCAACCTTCTTTCATAATGTGGATTATTTTTTGTATTTAACCCAAAACAAGTGAAGAAATAATCAACTTCTCCACTTGTTTGGTTGTTATAGGAGCCAGAGTTTCCGACCCTGTGTCTCACTTAGAGCCGGAGAACCCGACCCTGTGTCCCACTTAGATTGGAAAGTCGCGATAGCCGTTTGTTACGCCAATCCATTTTACGGTTGTAAACTTTTCTATCGCCCATTCCCCATTGAAGCGGCCAATACCGGATGCTTTTTCGCCACCAAATGGGACATGTGCTTCATCGTTCACAGATTGATCATTGATGTGAATCATGCCGGTTTTGATTTTTTTAGCGACCTCAACACCGTGATGAAGATTTTCTATAAAAATGGAACCACTTAAACCATAAGGTGAATCATTTGCGATTTGTATAGCTTCCTCTTCATCTTTCGCTTTAATAATAGAAGCTACTGGACCAAAGATTTCGTTTTTAGCAACTGGCATATCGTTTGTGACATTTGTTAAAATGATGGGCTCCATTAAACCATTGTTTATTGTTCCCTTTAGGTGAACGGTTGCACCTTGTACAATACTAGCTTGAATTTCTTGTTGAATTCTTTCTACTTGTTCTTTATTAATAAGTGGTCCGATGAATGTCGCTGGATCAGCAGGGTTACCTGTTTGAAGACCTTTTACAATTTCCGTAAATTTCGCAACAAATTCATCATGAATGGATTCATCAACAATAATTCGATTTAACGCCATACAAATTTGACCCTGGTGCAAAAACTTACCGAAAGCAGCTGCTTTTGCGGCTTGTTCGATATTCGCATCTTTTAAGACGACCATCACATTATTACCACCTAGTTCAAGGGCAACTTCTTTTAAATTTTTTCCTGCTAGTTCGCCTATACGGCGTCCTACTTCAGTCGACCCTGTAAAGGAAATCATACTTGGAATTGGATGTGTAACGAATGCATCCCCAATTTCAGAGCCACGTCCTACAACGACGTTTACTAGACCTGCTGGGAATCCAGCTTGTTCAAATATTTCACCGAGCAATAATCCTGACGTAACAGGTGTTTCAGATGCCGGCTTAATCACTACGCTATTCCCTGTAGCGATAGCAGGAGCGATGGACCTCATCGTTAAAAGGAATGGGAAATTCCAAGGACCAATGACACCAATGACTCCTTTTGCTGTTCGATAGACACGGTGCTCTTTATTCGGTACATAAGAAGGTAAAATTTGTCCCGTGATCCGCGTCAAAAAGCTCGCCGATTCTTTGACCATGGTAACGGAAGCTTCAAATTCAACCGTTGCTTTTAGTAACGTGCTTCCAGATTCTTCAACAAGCCACCCAATAATTTCTTCTCTTTTTTCCTCTAACACTTTTACTAGGCGTTCAAAAAGCACTTGCTTCTCACCAAGAGGCATACCCTCCCAGATTGGCTGGGCCTGCCCGGCTGCTGTGTAAGCTTCGTCCAGATCTTCTAAACTTGAAGCCTGGATAGTCAATAGTTCCTCGCCTGAATATGGATTAAAGTTTTGAATTGAACTTGAGCTTCCACCTTCGATCCATCGACCATTGATAAATTGTTTTGTAAAATTTTGCAGTAATTGTTTCATAAGTGGTTCCCCCTTTTTATTTTTTATGAAAATAAAATAATTGGTTTAATCGTCTTTCCAGATTCCATATCATGAATGGCTTGATCCAGTTGTGTCATCTCGTATTTTTTAACCAGTCTATCAAAAGGAAACTTACCTTCTTTGTAATACGCGATAAGTTCAGGTATAAATAATTTTGGAATGGATTGCCCCTCTACTACTCCAACCAGTGTTTTATTCATCGGAATTAATTCGTCATGAATATGAAACTCTAAATTTCCAGAAGCTCCTACAACGGCAATTGTGCCTAATGCTCTAACGGAGCGAATCGCCTGTAATACAACGGGTGCGACGCCTGAAGATTCAATCGCATAGTGCGCTCCACCGCTTGTAATTTCTTGAACAGCTTGAACAGCGTCAACTTCTCTGCCATTTACAACATGGGTTGCACCTAGTTCTTTCGCTAGATTCAAGCGCTCTTCGTGCACATCAACAGCAATAATGGTTTGACAGTTTGCTAGTTTGGCACCCATAACCGCACTTAAACCAACTGAACCACAGCCAAAAATGACAACGGATTCATTTACTCCTGGTTTTAATTTATTCAAAATGGTGCCTGCCCCTGTTTGAAGACCGCACGCCAAAGGACCTAACAAAGATAAATCGATTTCTTTGTCTTCAATTTTGACTGCATTACGAACATTGGCAACACAATATGTTGCAAGAGATGATTGACCAAATAAGTTTGATACCTTACGCTCGCCATCTGCAATTTTAGAATTGGATAACTCCATGGATGTCCCAAAATTCTCCTGGAAAAAGTTCTCGCATGCACTTGGAACGCCATGTAAACAGTTGTTGCATTTTCCGCAGTAGTTAAAGGAGATGACAACATGGTCGCCTTCTACAAATTCCGTTACACCTGATCCTACTTTTGCAACAATTCCTGCCCCTTCATGACCTAAGACAATGGGCATTGGTGTTGGAGTTAGTGAATGAAGAACATTAAGGTCTGTATGGCAAAGTCCGGTTCCAACCACCTTTACGATAATTTCATCCGCCTCAATTTCCCGTAATTGGACCTCTTTAAGCGATACTACCTCATTTTCAGCTACATAAGCTTGAATGTTCATATGATTTTCCTCCTTATTTTTGCTCGAAAGCTTGTTTTAAGTATTGAGAGACTTGACTGATTAAGGATTTTCCTTGATCCAACACACCTGCAAACCACGCGAAGCCATGGATCATGCCTTCATAGCACTTATATTCCACTACATTGCCGTTTTCTTTCAGTTTTTCAGCATAACGGGCACCATCATCTCGCAATGGATCATATTGAGCCGTTATAATAAGCGCCGGTGGCAAATCGGCTAGATTATTCGAACGTAATGGCGATAAATACTCATCTTCAATATCAGCATCACTAGATAAATAGTGGCTGTTAAACCAGCGTATATCTGAAGTGGTAATATTATAGTCTGTTCCATTTTCATCAAACGACTGACTTTCACATGCAAAATCGGTCATTGGGTATATTAATACTTGTGCTGTTAGTTTCGGCCCGTTATCATTCTTTGCTTTTAAAGACAGGATCGCCGCTAAACTTCCTCCTGCACTATCCCCACCCACAGCCATTCGTGCCGGATCTCCGTTAAAACTAGTAGCATTGTTATAAGCCCATTTGATCGCTGCATAGCCATCATTGACAGCCACAGGATATTTATGTTCTGGGGCTAATCGATAATCTACAGAAATTACAATCGTTTCTGCTCGATTTGTAATGGAACGACATAAACGATCAACTAGATCAATGTCTCCCACTACATAACCGCCACCATGAAAGTAAACGAAAATAGGAAATGGTCCCGTACCATTTGGTGTGTAGAGGCGAACTTTAAATTCACCATCCTCTACATGAATTAGATGGTCTTCTACTTTTTTCACATCTTCAATTTCTCCACCAAACGCTGCCATCCCACGAAACATTTCACGTGCCTGCTCGACATTCAAAGTTGATAATGGTGGCGCCCCTGAAGATGCCATAGCTTCTAAAAATGCTTTTGCTTGTGGATCTAATGTCATAAAAATCGTTCCTCCTCTTAACCTACTAAATCAGCAGATTTTTCTAATTTAAAGCCTTGATAGCCATTAGCTGCGATCTCGTTACTAACCTTGAAAAATTCATGGAATCCTGCTAAATAGATTAAAAAGCCTTTTGGTTTTGGTTTGCCTTCTACATTCGAACCGGTAAACCATGAATCTACTTTTGTAAAAAGGGTTTGATCAGCTATTTCTTTACATGTTTTGCTATATTGGATTTCATCTTTTTCATTAGCCTCAATGATGTCAATTACTTGCGTGCGTGCATAATGAACAAAATCTGAAATCCATTCCACATGCTGTTCAATCGCTGCAACAAAATTTCCTAAAGTTGCACTTTCCGGACCAACAATCATGAACATATTTGGGAAACCAGCTGTTGCCAGTCCAAGATAGGTTCTTACATTTGCCCCATTTTCCCATTTCTCTTTCAGAGATACTCCACCTTTACCCCGGATATCGATTTTGAATAAAGGACCAGTAATTCCGTCATATCCTGTAGCAAAAATAATCATGTCTAAATCATAGTGTTGATTACTTGTTTGAATCCCTTTTTCTGTGATTTGTTGAATTTGATCTTTTTTTACATTCACTAAATTCACATTTTCACGATTGAACGTTTCAAAATAGTTCGTATCAAGAATGGGGCGTCTTGCTCCATAATAGTAGTCAGGTGTTAATTCCTTTGCCATTTCTGGGTCCTTCACAATTTCATGAATCTTGGATTTAATAAATTCACTTGCATGTTGATTGGCCTCAGGATCGAAAATGATGTCATAATAAGTGTTTACAAAGGAATGGGCACCTTTTTGCCAAGTATATTCAAAGTCCCTTAGTCTTTCTTCCTTAGTAACCTCTAGGGTAGAACGTTCACCTGGCATTAAATCAATCCCCATTGGCGTTTGTGTTCGCAACATTTTTAATTCATGTGCTTTCGCTTTTGTTTCTGCTACATATTCAGGAGGTAACGGACGATTTTGAGCTGGTGTACTATATTGTGGTGTTCTCTGAAATACATAGAGTTCTTTCACTTTTGGAGCAATGGTAGGAATGACCTGTACTCCAGTAGATCCCGTTCCGATGACACCTACTTTTTTCCCTTCAAACGACACCTCGTGTTTTGGCCATGTTCCAGTGTGATACCATTCACCTTTATAATTTTCAAGACCTTTCATTTTTGGTACGTTGGCAGATGAGAGCTGCCCAACACCTGTGATAAAATAATGCGCTGTAACTACAGATTGATCATCTAAAGTTATCCGCCATAAATTAATCTGTTCATCATAATGGGCCGATTGTACTCTTTTGTTAAATACAATATCTTTTCTTAAGTCAAGTTCATCTGCTACGTAGTTGATATAACTTAAAATTTCAGGCTGCTCGGCAAATCTAGAGGACCACGTCCAATTGTTTGTGATCTTCTCAGAAAATGAATAGCAATAAAAAATACTTTCGATATCACAACGTGCTCCAGGGTATCGATTCCAATACCATGTTCCTCCAACATCAGTTCCCGCCTCAAATACTCTTACTGAAAAACCATCATTACGCAATTTATGTAGCATATATAGACCAGAAAAACCTGCTCCTATGACAATTGCATCAAAATCCACTGTTTTTTTCATTTGATATAAACTCCCTCCAATAATGCTTCGTAAACGTTTACAATTAAATGATAGTTGATATAATAAAATGTATATATTCCAAAAATTCTGTATTTTAAGAACCCAAAAAAAACATTTGGACCCCCTATTTTTAGGGGATACCACCTCAATAGTTAGAGTATTTTGTAAAAAATCTAATCTTAAAACGGTTTATTACTATTTTAATAGTTTTATATTTTCAGTAGTTAGGGAGTGGAGTTTAATGGATCTAGAACTTAAAAATTACATACAATCAATTTTTAATACTACCGAACATGATGAACGAGTCTTAATTGCAGCAAGGGGATTTATCAATCTTTTTTCATTTTCTCGTGTTCATTTAATGGATTACTCTGTTATAAGCGGAAATTTAGAAGGTGTACTATATGTTAGTAACACTGGCACAATTCCGCTACCTCTTAAAAAAGATAATATCCGTAATTATCCATTACTTCGAAAAGCTATTAGAAAGCAAGAAGCAATTTATTCATTTGGGCCCGAGTATATTCAACAATCACCTGCTGAAATTGTTGCGCTGGACATGTATCGTTCTTATGTCATTATTGTTCCCATAACAAGTAATGGAAATGTGATTGGATATGCATGTCCAAGTTTTGATAATGAATCTGAAACTGATTCTGTTACCGATGCTCTTCTTAAGCGCTTGACCTTATACGGACGATTAGTTGGTAATGCATTAGTGTCATTAAATTATATTGACAATGTTAGTAAACTATCAAAACGTGAGGTTGAAATTCTACAACGTGTGTCATGGGGAGAAACCGTTAAAGAAATAGCCTATTATTTGCAAATTAGTGAGTACACCATTCAAGATTATATGAAATCCTCTATCAAAAAGCTGAATGCTCACAACCGTATGCATGCTGTTTCAGAAGCTTTGCGACTAGGAATCATTACCTAAAAGATGAGTAAATTAGACATCATACCAAAAGTCCTTACCTTACTTTTAGGGAATAACACCCCAAAATAGGGGGAGAAAAACAAGTTTTTCGGAGAACGTAGAACTGAATATTGGGAGTATTCAAACAAATGCACAGAAGCTATCATTATACTAAGCTAGTCTTGAAATTTAACAATAAGGGGGTAATGAGATGAAAGCATTAGTACTTAATGATTTGCACAAGTTTTCTTTAGGAGAAGTTGAAAAGCCTCAGATTGCACATCCAGGCGATGCGATCATTCGTATGACGTTAACAACCATTTGCGGTAGCGATTTACATTTGATTCATGGTCATATCCCTTCCACTCCAGGCTATGTATTAGGGCATGAATTCGTTGGTGTTGTGGAAGCTGTGGGTAGCGATGTGAAAGATTTTAAACCCGGTGATCGCGTAACTGGACCGGCAGCTCCGTATTGTGGACAATGTGAAAATTGCCAAGCAGGTCATGTCGCCCATTGTACACGTGGCGGAATCCTTGGAAGTGGTATAGAAGCTGGTGATTTATCTGGAACACAAAGTGAATATATTCGCATTCCGTACGCTGATGTCAATTTAGTTCCTATTCCCGATGATTTAACTGATGAGCAAGTTCTTTTTGTAGGTGATATATTATCAACTGGTTACACTGCTGTGATCAACGCAGAACTCCGAGCTGGAGATTCCCTTGTAGTGTACGGCGCTGGTCCAGTCGGCCTATGTGCTGTAGTAGCGGCCAAATTATTCAGTCCTGGACAAATTATCTTAGTTGATTTAGATCCTTTCCGTTTAGAAATGGGACGTAAACTTGGGGCCACGCACATCATTCGGGCTGACCAAGAGGATGTTTTAAACGTGATTGGGCAATTAACGAATAATAAAGGTGCAGATGCTGCGATTGAAGCGGTTGGTCTTCCATCCACTTTCCAGCAAGCTGTCCGCTGTGTTGGAATCGGTGGTAGAGTTTCGGTTGTTGGAATATTCGCGGAAAACGTAGAAGTGCCATTCCCTGAAATTTTCCTTAAGAACTTAAAGATTGAGATGGGTTTAGGCGACCTTAGACACATGAAACGCCTTATCCGTATGATTGAAACCGGACAGATCGACTTAACACCTCTCATCACACATCGCATGAAACTAAACGATATTCAAAGAGGATACGAAATCTTTGAAAACCGTACAGAGCCTGTTATCAAAATTGCGGTGACACCTTAATTGACGTATTAATAGACATGGAAAAAGCCCAGTTTCTCATAGTTGGGAGTAACTGGGCTTTTTTCGTTCGTTTACAAACAGAGCTGGAGGCCGAGCCGGAGACCCAGAAGAGCCGGAGTTCCCGACCCTCTGGCCCAAAAGCCGGAGAACCCGACCTTGGCCCTTTTTAAATGTTCCAATCAATAAGGAGTCCAGCGTGTGTTAATCCGCCACCGAAGCCATAAAGCAACAATTTGTTACCATTTTTGATTTTCCCTTCAAGTACCCCTTTGTCTAGTGATAAGGGAATCGAAGCTGCAGAGGTATTACCAAAATCAACTAAACTGTATAATGTTTTCTCTATTGAAAAATCAGCTCTGTCACAAATGGATTCAATCATTCGCAAATTTGCACTATGAGGAATAAACCAATCGACATCACTCAAAGCTAGGTCGGCTTTTTCCACCACACTTTCCATACCTTTAGGAACTGTAGTAACCGCCCATTTATATACCTCACGTCCATTTTGAACGAATTTACCGCTATTGTTGACTTCTTCTTCAAACATTTGTTTTGATAAGTTTGACACATATAAGTTTTTTCCTTTTTCACCTTCTGCACCCATATGGGCCGAAAGGAAACTTGGTTGTTCTTCACTGTACTCCACGAGTACTGCTCCTCCACCGTCTCCAAATATAATGCAGGTCGTTCGATCTTCATAATCCGTGATTCTTGATAAAGTCTCTGCCCCAATAACAAGAATTTTCTTGTGTAAACCAGCCGTAATTAATCCATTAGCCACATGCAATCCGTATGTAAACCCTGCACAAGCTGCATTTAAATCAATAGCTCCTGCATTCTTTATACCCAGTTTTGCTTGGACTAATGCAGCTGTACTTGGAGTAATGAAATCGGGTGTTAATGTACAAACAATAATCATGTCTACGTCTTCTATTGATTTTTCAAATCGTTCCATTAAGTTCCATACAGCCTTACAGCTTATATCACTTGTAAACTCTTCTTCATTTGCGATTCTTCGTTCTTTGATACCAGTTCGCTTCAAAATCCATTCATCATTGGTATCCACTAATCTTTCTAAATCATCATTCGTTAATTTTTTTTCAGGAACATATGAACCGATTGCCGTAATACGCGCCTTTGATCTATACATAAGAAACCACCTTTTAAATTTTTATAACTATTATTCAATACTTTGTATTATATTATCACTAATTATTAATAGTAGGTACTAATTTGTACAAAAAATTTTGAGCCACAGTTGCCGACCCTGCGTCCCAAGTGCGAGCCAGAGAACCCGACCCTCTGTCTCGTCGGGTAAAAATTTGGCTCAAAAGTTGGACAAAACAACTTGTCACACTGCTAATTATGGGAATAAACTATATTACTTTATTAGGAAAGGATGTGAAACAGGTGAATAATAATGCTACAAATAATACTGCCAAGGCAAAGGGCGTTTTAAGGCAAGAATTTAATTTTTATGCGAACGATGAAGTCCTTGACCAAATTTTTAAAGATATTGCGGATGCAGGTGTAACCCTAATTGCCTTTACCATAACAGCGATGAACAGGAGGAATACGAACTTTGTCCGGATGGTTGTCGGACCTCCAAACGCGAATAGTTCCTATGCCAACAGGGTTGCGCGAAACGCCCTTCATTCTGCAGGCGTACAGTACCATGAGAAAGAGGTCCTCCAGATTATTGCCGCACCTTCTCCTGGATTCGGAAGAAGTGTTTTTCAAACTTTATACAATCTAAGATTGTTTGCAACCTATTCTGCTGCTAACGGCTTCATTCTGAACATTTCCAATCCCGAAACAGCACTTAAGATACTAAAGCAAAATAACATTATTAATTAAAACCGGGACGGTGGGTCTCGGGTGAGACAGAGGGTCGGGAAGTCTGGTTCAACAAGCCAGACTTCCCGACCCTCTGTCCCACTAGCATTGTTGGGATAAAATAATTAATAAAAGGGAATCATACAACAGTGTTTATTAATGATACATTGGAAAGGAGAATTTCACATGCCACAAGGAGCTACTGAAACAAGCACCTTAAAAGTTGGTGATCCGGCACCGGATTTCACTTTAAATGCACATGGGAATCGTACCATTACATTAAGTGACTACCATGGATCAAAAAATGTATTTCTTTGTTTTTATCCCTTAGATTGGACCCCTGTCTGAGGCGCGCAAATGCCTTCATACGAGGATGATTTATCCCGTTTTGAAGAGTTTGATACCCAGGTCTTGGGTATTTCAGTTGATAGCGTCCCTAGTCATGAAGCATGGCAAAAATCAATTGGGGGTATTTCTTACCCGCTTCTTTCCGATTTTTACCCACATGGAGAAGTTGCGGAAAAATATGGTGTTCTTCGCAAAAACAAAAACGATCCACCATATGGTGCAACAGAGCGTGCCCTCTTTATCATTGATAAAGAAGGCATCGTTAAGTGGATAGATGTCCACCCGATTGGTAAGCAACCTGATAATGAAGAATTATTTGATGTTTTGCGGAAACTTTAAGTAGATTCCTTAGTAGAAAGAAAATAAGGAGGCCGTGTATGGAACTATCAAGAAAAGCTATCCCATATACACCTAGCAGTAAACCACTGCATGAAATGACCATTATGATTGTTTCAACTTCCGGCGTCCATCTGAAGGATCAGGAACCTTTTCACACAGATCCCACTAAAGGAGATGCGACCTTCCGCATCATTCCAGGGGATGTTGATTCAAAGGATTTAATGGTAACTCATGCAGCTCCAAAGGAACATTATAATACGGATGCTCCGAATGAGGATATTAACTGCGTTTTCCCGATCGATCGCCTGCGAGAAATGGTAGATGATGGAGACCTTGGCGGCGTAGCTGAAAAGCATCTAACGATGATGGGCTACTCTATGAGATTAGCTAAAATTAATAATGAAACTATTCCTGCACTCGTAAAAGAAGTAGTTCGATCCAAAGCGGATGCAGTCATTTTAACGGCAGGCTGACCACTCTGTCATCGCACTGTAGTTACAGTGCAGCGTGGCATTGAATCACAGGGAATTCCAACTACATTAATTACCTTGGACGTTGAACAATCGGGCTTGATGAGGCCCCCACGGGCTATCCATCCAGTAGGGTTCGAATTCGGACATTCTTTAGGAAAGCCACATGATAAAGCAACCCAAACGAAAGTGCTAACGGCCGCTCTTGAAGAACTAAATGTAAAACAAGAGCCAGGGAACATTCATGATGTCAATTTTCCAACTTACTAATGATTTATAAAAGAAAAAAATGGGCATGAGTTTCGTTACTACAGCGGACTCATGCCTTTCAGTTAAGGAAAAAAGCCAGAGTTCCCGACCCCGTGGCCCAATTTTAATCTCCACCCCCACCACAGCTGGAGCAGGAACTACAAGATGAGCAAGAACTACAGGAACTAACTGACCCGCAATTTGTACTGCTTGATGAACTATCGTTACTAATGTTCATGTAGCTTGAAAATTTATCATAATGAAAATAAGAAACAGATAAAAAAGGGACGAGCATTGCATTGAAATTTTTCTGAGTTTTACTTTTTCTCATCTTATCTTGAATGACGGCTTTTTCATAATCTTTTATACTATTTGCTGTGTTTTTCATGGAGGAAATAAGCGAAAGTACAGTATTCGTATATTGGGTATCACTTTTAAAATATAGATCTATAAGTTCGTTTTCTGATAAACTTTTAAACTCCTCAATGATTTTTGGATTTACAGGATGCCTGAAAAAACCATTGTAAAGATGGATATTCTCTTTTCTTATGAAAAAAAGCTCCGCATACACCCAATCAAAAAAACCTCGCAAATCAGGATCAGACGTCTCTTTTACATTTGGACTGTGATGAAGAATACTGCCTAAATATTTTTTTGAAAAATCATCATACTCACGAGTAAACATAAGCATCTGATGCCATAGATCATCAACTTTTTTGCTAAACATTGGCGACTCTTTTAAAAGAGCTGTCATAATAAAGTAGCGTTTTAAATCTTGTAGACGCCAATTGTATTCATTTTCTTTAAACTTAATTTCTTTCTTTATTCGCTCTTCTACGTTGTTTATATAACTTATACTTAGGGACTGCTCCAGGTGATCACTTAGTTTTTTTAACCCTTTTAACGGTTTTAACTCTACTGAATTTGGAGATAAACCAAATTTAAATGTGAGTTTTTTACGTAAAAATAAAACAAACACAATAACAACGGCAAGCAGGAATATCCATCCCATCAAATCCCCCCCTCATCTAATCTCTTTTGTTTTCCACATGTATTTTCTCCATTGTACCATGACCACAATCTTTGTTTGCTATTTCATGTTACATCTGTTATTCTTAAGAAGAATTATTTTTGTTCTAATTCGGATTGAGAATGGAATTTGGTTTTCGTCTAAGGTATTTGAGCAAGGGTAGTAACATATTGTGCGTATTTTCGCAATTGGAGGCAACAATTATGGAACAAGGTAAAGTTAAATGGTTTAATGCAGAAAAAGGTTTTGGATTCATCGAGCGTGAAGGTGGAGAGGACGTATTCGTTCATTTCTCAGCAATCCAAAGCGAAGGTTTCAAATCTTTAGACGAAGGTCAAAGTGTAACTTTTGAAATTGAGCAAGGACAACGTGGACCACAAGCTAAAAACGTTCAAAAAGCTTAATAAAAGCTAATGGCAGACCCTATTTATAGGGTCTGTTTTTTATTTTAATGGCAAAAGCCAGAGTTCCCGACCCTCTGGCCTGCCCATTTAGTCTAATTCGCGCCAAGACCCGCTTGTGATCGGTTTTAAGTTCTGGGCCTTTTCTTTTGTAAAAACATAAATAAAACCTTCTCTATCTTTATAGCAGTCCTTCACCCAAACACGGTCGTAATAATTATCACCTCTATTCTCTTGGTATTCTTCAAGCCAATCCATCCGTTCCAGGCCTACTTCATTTACAGTAAACCACTCACCTTTGATGTCCACACCTTTCTGATCTAAAACAACCGCCGGATAACCAGCGCCCACATCGTACAGGTTTCCTTTAATCGTTCCTTCCTCTACATGCTGCAAATACGGCTTCGCAACATGATGATTGGTTTCTCCAACCAACAACGTACCGTACACAAAAACCTGATATTGTTTCACGACATCTGCCCCCTTATAATGTTTCTGTAAATTTCTTAAAGCGTTCTTTTAATACATTCTGATATTCTTCTGATAGCTCCGTAGCCCCATCTAATATAATGTTCATATAATCAACTGAAGGAATCACTTCCTTTGCAGCTTTTTCCACTACCGTGTAGGTTTCTGCAGTAATTTTTTCACCGGTCTTTGATAGGAGCAGTTCTACAGGAATTCTTTTATACAACCCGATATGAACTCCTTCGCGGCGATCCAATGCTTTAAAATCCTCAACCTCAAAAACAATCCCCTCCACCTGATAGCCAAGCTTTGATACAATGTCTGCTATCCCACCGTTCCGACCAGATGAATATCTAGTAAAAGCCAATTCATAATCTGCTAAAATTGCAGCCCCTACCAATCGCTCATCCTTCACCGTTCTTGCTATATCTTTTAAACTCATGCAGCTTCCGTATGCAAAATAGAATGCCATTTTATTTCCCCCTTTCTTTCATTGTACCTAATATACCAAATTTATTGTGACCTATATGTCACTGCGAAAAACTGTTTATTGTGAGCCAGACTTCCCGACCCTCTGGCCCAGACTTATTATTGAATACAAAAATGGTAATGTGACAAAATACTACAGTGAGTAACTGACCTGTAAATCCTTTTAATGTTGTTAGGTATTGGGAATCTATTCTTGGGAGGTGTGTCAATGAAAAATATTAGTTTTGTCCAAGCATTCAGAGCAAATTTTCTAGGTAAATCTCCAAACTGGTACAAAACCACTATACTTGCTTTTCTTGTGTTGAACCCTATATTGATGTTTACCGCCGGTAAAACTATTACCGGTTGGGTGTTGATTGTCGAATTCATCTTTACTCTAGCAATGGCGCTGAAATGTTATCCCCTCCCTGCAGGTGGACTCCTTGCGATCGAAGCCGTCGTAATCGGGCTAACTAACCCTTATTCGATCTATCACGAAATTGAATTGAACCTCCCAGTAATTTTACTTTTAATGTTCATGGTGGCCGGGATCTATTTTATGAAAGAAGGTCTTGTGTATCTGTTTTCCAAGGTTCTTACGAAAGTACGTTCTAAAGTTACGCTGTCATTCCTGTTCTCTTTACTGGGTGCGATTCTATCTGCATTTCTAGATGCCCTAACCGTAACTGCGGTGATGATCGCCGTGGGGTATGGGTTTTTCCACATTTTCCACAAGTTTGCTTCCAGCGAAAAAGTGTACGAAAAGTATGACGTCAATAATGATCATATTATTGATGACAAATATCATGAAGATCTGGACCAGTTCCGTGGTTTTCTGCGAAATCTCATTATGCATGGTGTTGTAGGTACTGCGCTAGGGGGAGCAGCAACCTTAGTTGGTGAACCACAGAATCTAATGATCGGCACCATTATGAAATGGGACTTCGTAGATTTCTTTTTATACAGTGCACCCGTGTCTATCCCGGTAATGATTGTTGGTTTTCTGACCTCAATTATCCTTGAAGTCACTAAATCTTTGGGGTACGGTTATCAACTTCCTGAATCAGTGCGAAAGGTTATGGAAGATGAAGTAAAAGCCAAAGATTCTTCAATGGACACTCGCGCACGTGTACGCCTGCTTATTATGGCTGTATCTGGTGTTCTGCTAGTTCTTTCACTGGCATTTCACCTGGCGGAAGTAGGTATAATCGGTCTGATGATTATCATTCTGCTTACCGCTTTCAATGGTGTTATCGAAGAGGGGCGAATCGGCCATGCATTTGAAGAAGCACTACCATTTACTGCACTTCTGGTCGTTTTTTTCTCCATCGTTGCAGTTATTCATGACCAGCATCTGTTTACACCGATTATTCAATGGGTACTAAATCTCGAAGGTCAGAATCAGCTTGTCGCTTTTTTTGTGGCAAACGGTGTCCTTTCTGCAATTAGTGACAACGTATTTGTTGCTACCGTCTATATGTCAGAAACACAGAAAGCGTTTGAAGCCGGAGGTATTGAATTGGATCATTATCAAAAGATGGCAGTTTCAATTAACATGGGTACAAACATCCCGTCTGTTGCTACACCGAACGGTCAGGCTGCGTTCCTTTTCTTGTTAACTTCTGCCCTTGCACCTCTTATTCGTTTGTCCTATATGGAAATGGTGAAACTGGCTCTGCCATACGCCATTCTTATGTCTTTAACAGGTTTATTGGCAACAATGTACCTTCTGTAAAATATAAAACTTGATTAATGTCGAAGTGCTTTTTGTCACTTCGACATTAATTTTTTCGGTGTGATTGTGAGCCAGACTTCCCGATCCTGTGGCCACCGCCAACCCTTTGTCCCTTAGAAAAATTTATACCATTTGCCAAGATAATTTTGGTAATATAGGGTACATGAGGTATAACTTTAATTAACTATTTAATTCAAAAAACATATAAAAGGAGATCTACCTTGGTTGAAATATTACTTATAAACTTCCTTTTCTTACTTTTTCCTGTTTTAATATACCTAATTTTCTTTGAAAATAAAATTCATATAAAAAAAAGAAATAGTTTTAATATTTTATTTTCAGCAATCTCAATGATCCTTTGTATGACCTTTCCGATTCGCTTGGAAATGGGGTTTATTTTTGATTTGCGATATATTCCCTTTATAATTGCTTCTCTTCTAGGGGGATATAAAATTGCCTTGCCACTTTATGTAATACTTAATTTATATCGTTTTTATCTAGAAGGGGATGGTGTGTTTTTATCCTTCCTATATTCAACAATTGTTTTTATTGTCGTGCCTTTTTTGCATAAATTTTTCATTGATTATAATTCAAAAAAGCGCCTTTTAACAGCAGGATCGATCACCTTTCTTTTGTTCACAATTTATCAATTGCATTTAAGTACTTTTTTAAAAAGCATTTCCTTGCAATTTTTGATAAATGCTTTCATCATGGTTGCAACTTATGTAATCGGAATTATTACTATTATGGCTTTAATAGAAAAAATAATTGAAAATCAAAAAGCTCGTGAAAAATTGGTCGATAGTGATCGTTTAAATATTATCAGCGAACTGGCCGCTAGCATTTCACATGAAATAAGAAATCCATTAACGGTAACGAATGGTTTTCTTCAATTATTAAGAGACTCAAAAAACATTACGGAAAAAGAACAACATTATATTAATTTTTCCTTACAAGAGCTCAAACGAGCGGAAGGAATTGTAAGTGATTTTCTTTCCCTTGCCAAACCGCAGGCGGAAAACATGGTGAATACAGATCTTAAAGAAGAAATTGATTATGTAAATAACATAATGATCCCATACGCGCATATTCATCAAGTGGACCTTCAATGTAGTTTCACAAACACCCTTACCCACTATATGGATAAGAACCAAATTCGGCAATGTTTGATTAACTTGTATAAAAATGGAATTGAAGCTATGAAAAAAGACGGCGGAACCCTTTCAGTATTAGTATCCGAGCAAAATGGAAATATTGTCATCCAAATTAAGGATACTGGCTGCGGAATGTCCGAAGAGGAAATTCAGCAAATTGGGAAACCTTATTATTCCACCAAAAAAGAAGGCACAGGCCTAGGCATGATGGTCGCCTATAGTACCATCCATAAATTGAATGGAAACATAGAGATTTTAAGTGAAAAAGGTAAAGGAACAACATTTGTAATAACGATTCCAGCATCCCATAAATATTAATTTATCAGGCCAGAGTTCCCTATCAGTCCACAGTTCCCGACACTGTGGACTTTTTAAGCCAGAGTTCCCACCATCTGTCCCATTTGCTATTTCATGTTACATCTGTTATTCTAAGGAAGAATTTTTTGTTCTAATTCAGATTGAGAATTAAATTTGATTTTCGTCTAAGGTATTTGAGCAAGGGTAGTAACATATTGTGCGATTTTCGCAATAGGAGGCAACAATAATGGAACAAGGTAAAGTTAAGTGGTTTAATGCAGAAAAAGGTTTTGGATTCATCGAGCGTGAAGGTGGAGAGGACGTATTCGTTCATTTCTCAGCAATCCAAAGCGAAGGTTTCAAATCTTTAGACGAAGGTCAAAGTGTAACTTTTGAAATTGAGCAAGGACAACGTGGACCACAAGCTAAAAACGTTCAAAAAGCTTAATAATAGCTGATGGCAGATCCTATTTATTGGGTCTGCTTTTTATTTACTTAAGATTGGCGGCCTTCGAAATCCTGATTGGTAAATAATATAATTTAGGATGAAGAAAACGCCCATCGAGCATCCGCTGGAAAAAAAATGCCCTATTCAAAAAATGAATAGGGTTTTTGCTTTTTGAAGCATCATTTATGAAACAATATCAGAAAAAATGCAACTGGTGGACTAAGTATAGCATACGGTAGGAGTAATTCCTAATTTTTCGAGGTATTTAATTGGAAAGCCAGACTACCCGACCCTCTGGCCCATGAAAGGATTCTACTATTGACAACATAGTAATTTAGTTTTATAGTAGTCTATGAAAATGATTATCGTTATCATGTTAATACTACTCCTGTTTATCCTACTCTTAAGGAGGAATATAAATGTCTGAAGAAAAATTGTCAGATTTAATTAGTCCTGAAGCTGTAATTAATTTTGAAACTGGTGCGATTAAAGCTAGCACTTTAGATTCAATCATCAAACTATTGCCATTTGAAATGGGCTTTTGCGATGCCAATGATATTTTCCGCTGGTATTCTAATAATCCAAACCGCGTACATGGTCGCCGTAAAGAAGCAATTGGGCGCCCTGTGCTTGAGCTTCACCCAAAAGTGGCTCATCACGTTGAAAAATTGTTAAATGATTTCCGTTCAGGAACACGCGATGAATGGGAATTTTGGTTCCCAAAACGCTCTGGTGAAACTGGTCAAATTTACCAAAAATTCATGGCAGTGCGTGATGAAAATGGAAAATACCTAGGCTGTATGGATGTGACCGTTAATATCGACCTTTTCCAAGGAAAAGACGGCACAAATACCCCTGAAACTATTGATGAATTTATCGCGATTAAACCTTAAAAAATATACCCTTCTCATTTGAGAAATTTCTGTAAAACACATTGAACTCCCTATTCAATGTGTTTTTTAATTTATAGGCTCTGTTAAAGAACAATGTTGATATTTGATGCCTTTCCATATTCTTGCTATTATAAAATAAGAACAAACTTTCGGGGAGGTTGCAAAGGTGAGCAAAGCGTTTAGTAACATATTAAAGCATATCGACAAACTATCGCATACACAAAAAGAACAAATCTATCAATGGGTTAAACGCTATGTTCAACCTTCTTCCTATTAACATCATTTGTATTTGAGATGACAGATACTTATGATAGTTTGCGTCTGTCAAAATTCGTTGTGTAGTTAATATTTAATTAACAAAGCAGATTATCCAATGAATATTGTTATAATTATACAAATAGGTAATTAATAGGAGGTGTATCTTATTTGAAAACATACACTATTTTATTTGTTGTCATAGTTTTAATGCATACTATTAATCTAATTAACGTGACACTTTTTGATGGAGAATGGAATGGAATTGTTTTAATGCTATCGAATATTTTGTTTCTCATTGGTGTGGTCTATTATGGTATAGAATACCGAGCGAACAGATGTCGTAAGGGATAACTTATAATGATTAGGAAACCGTTGTAGTCGGTTTCCTTTATTTTTATAAAAAAATCAACATTAAAATTTAACAGAGCCAATTTATAAAGTAGAAGACACTGAAAAAGTGGATTAGTACCATTTTTTCAGTGTCCTTTTGTTTTCTATAACCCAATTATTTCCGCTACAAGTTGATGCGAGTAGAGTCGGGCCTTTTGGTCATAGACCATTGTGCTCACCATGATCTCGTCTGCCTTCGTCTCATCTAAGAAGGATTGTAGCTTTTTCTTTACGTTTATAGGACTTCCGATGATCGTTGAGCCTAATTGTTTTTCTAAAATTGCCTTTTCATATGGGCTCATGAGCTCATCCAAATTCTTAACTGGTGGTTGTAACTGTGATGGTGTGTTCCTAATCATGTTTAGGAAGGTTTGTTTGATGGAAGTGGCAAGCAATACTGCTTCCTCATCCGTATCTGCCGCGATAACATTAACTGCTACCATTGCGTATGGCTCTTTATAATCCTCCGACGGTTGGAAGTTCTCATAATATAATTTTAGGGCTGGCAGTGTGTTTTCAGGTGAAAAATGACTAGCAAAAGCAAATGGCATCCCAAGTTGTGCCGATAATCGGGCACTATATCCACTAGAACCCAACAACCAAATAGGGATATTTTCACCTTCACCAGGGATTGCTCGTACCACCCCCGAACCTTGGAAATAGGCTTGCAGTTGTACTAATTGTTCTGGGAAATCATCACCACTGGCGTAGTTTGCCCCACGAAGGGCATGGGCTGTTCGTTGGTCCGTTCCCGGTGCACGCCCTAATCCTAAATCAATTCGGCCTGGAAACATAGCTTCGAGGGTTCCAAATTGCTCCGCGATCACCAGTGGCGAATGGTTTGGAAGCATGATGCCTCCGGATCCTACACGAATAGTAGAAGTATGTGCGGCAACATGACCAATTACTACGGATGTTGCAGAGCTTGCTATGCCAGGCATATTATGGTGCTCCGCTAACCAATACCGTTTATAGCCTAGTTTTTCCGTTAACTGGGCTAACTCTATCGAATGTTGGAAGGATTGGCTAGGTGTCCCCCCTTGCACGATAGGTGCAAGGTCAAGGACAGAAAAGGGTATTTCTTTGATGGATTTTGTCGGTCTATTTATTGGCATGGGATATCCACTTCTTTCTTTTTAATTTACTGGTTGGATGGATCTTGGATATGTTTGATTAGTATAGTATTTAGTATTTATGCACCCCTATTTCAAAAGGGTATTACATAATCATTTGTTTTTTTATCATAACAGGAAGAATGGATGATTTAAAATGAAATGACTTAGTTGAATGCGGGCGTTCCCACACTAATACCTTTTCAATTAGTTGCGAAAAAATCCCTTAATCGGTATCGTTGATTTTAATACGAAAAGAAAGGAAATATCTCCATGAATCTTAGCATTTTGGACCAATCCCCCATTACTCCTGGGAAAACTGCACAACAGGCACTACATGAATCCTTGAAACTAGCACAGGCTGGTGAGTCAATGGGCTATATACGCTATTGGATTGCGGAGCACCACAGCATGGATGGCCTTGCTTGCCCAGCTCCTGAAGTCATGCTCGGCTATATCGGTGGGCATACAAGCACGATACGCATTGGAGCGGGGGCAGTGCTACTTCCACATTACAGTCCTTATCGGGTAGCGGAGACCTATAATTTGTTGGCAACCTTATTCCCTGGTCGAGTGGATTTAGGCATTGGTCGGGCGCCTGGTGGTTCAGCGGAAGCGACGATTGCCCTTTCAGGTAATTTCATAGAGAAGGTTCGTCACCTACCTGAATCGTTAAAAACTCTTATAAAATTTATCGATCATGATTTTTCCCATGAAGAGATGTTTTCAAAAATCAAGCCAACACCGGTTCCTAAAACTGCCCCAAAACTATGGTTACTTGGAACGAGCGAGAAAAGCGCAAAACTTGCTGCTGAAAATGGAATGGCTTATGCGTTTGGGCAATTTATGAGTGGGAGCGATGGGAAGGCTATCCTGCAAACTTATCGAAAAAACTTTCAAGGAAGAATGCCGAATGAGAAACCAGAAGCCATATTGGCTGTTTCCGTCCTTTGTGCTGAGACAACGGACGCGGCTGAAAAACTCGCATGGCGTAGTTATCTTGGAAAAAAACAGCTTCCTAAAGATCATGAGAAAGTTTATGATCAACTGCACGATGATGATTTTTCCATAATGAAAAAAAGAATGGTGATTGGCAATCCCGAAGAGGTAGTAAAATCACTTCGTAGTTTGAAAAAGAACTACGGGGCAGATGAAATAATGATTATTACGATCACTGACAGCTTTGAGTCCCGAATACGTTCGTATAAGTTGATTGCGAAGGAAATATTAGGTGCCAGCCCCCCTATGTTCTAATCTGCCATACTAGGGCTGTTTAGTACAATAACTACAAAAAACAGCCCCTAAAAGGGCTGTTGGGATTTTTTCCAAAACAAGGTATAATTTTCATCTTCAAATCATAACCATCACTACCATGATATCTTCACGAAGGGGGTAGTATATTGACTTTTATTGGATTTGAGCTGATAGCCCAAAGAGCATGGTCTATATTGCCAAATGATGTTTTTTCAATGTCCATCCTGTGGAATATGAAAAAGATCCCTTCTTCTATTGGTAAAGATATTTATCATGAATCTGGTATTATTCTACCCGATAAAAGAATTGCATCGACTGGAAGGATTCATTACATGTCCGAGAATACAATCAATCGATTCGAAACCTTACAATCAGCACCATGTAAGCTTGTTAAAAGCCCATTAACTTCTCCAACCGACCTCCGAATTGAACTTTCATTTCCAAATGAAGAAGTGATAAAGCTGGTAGACCGAATGAGCCTGTTATATTTTTGGAAACAAGAAACAGATACAACTACAAAAACTAGAACTCACCTGTACCTAGAGCCTCAATCCATAAACAGTATTCATTCACATCGATTCCTTATGAATATTTCCCACTTTATTACTAAGATGGGTCTTTCTTAAATTGATTTTCCCTCTTAAACCAAGATAGGAGTTAAGAAGTAAACAATTATGAAAGCTGTGACAAGTCTCATTGTAATCCCCAGCGTTGCAGCACCCATCGCCTCTTTCTCACTTAAATCGGAGTTAGCCGCCCATATAACTGGAATTTGCCCGAAAATAGATGATAAGGGCAAGCCAGAGGAAGCGAGTACAAAAGACCCTATGACTAACCGTGGATCCATAGTTGAGGCCACTTCAGACAGTTTAGCCATCGCAAGTGTTGGTGTGGCAAGTATTGATAATATTCCTGTTTCAGGGTCAATATTTAAAGCCAATAAGACAGTTGACAAAATAGATTCAATTGATGGCCATACACCCACATATTCTAAAACACCAATAACCGCAAAAACGACAGCAACAGCCGGAATAATCAATAGGAATAAAAGTTCTGCCCCTTCACGCGCTGCATTAAATAGTGTAGGTAAGAAGCCTGTAGTGGGCGTAAATTTTGGTAATTCATCAAGTTCAACGGCCTTCGTATCCCTGTAAATCGTTTTGGATAAAAGGAAAGGGACAAGTATGACAGGAAGAAAAACAGCTAGAACAACAACTATAAAAGCATTGGCACCGACCGCAGTTAAAGCAAGCATCCCAAGCATAAATGTGGAAAATGATTGTTGGGACTGTACCATTGTTGTGACTGCTATTTTTTGTTCCGCTTTTGTTGCACCTGAGCGGATTAGGATTGGGCCAGCAATCTTTCCTGCAGCGTTAATATCACCAAGTATATTGTAAATACTTGGAATGATTACAGCTGAATTAATCTTTAAAAGCTTAGTGATTGGAAGGAAGATTCTAATTAACGCATCAGTAAATCCGAGTCTTTCCAATGAACGACCGATAATGACACTTACAATAATTGTTACACCTACAGTTCCAGTAATGAAAACATCTACTACAACTGGAAATACCTTATCGACAACCGCACTAAATAAACCAGCCAATGTACCCGGTGATATCAACATTATTAGCAATGAAGCAATAATTAAACTAAGGCCTACTAATTCAACTCTCTCCCACCTCCTTCGTTTGGGGATTGGAAGAGAAATTGTTTCCTCAAAAGAAGAATTATCTTTGATTAGCGGTTTAATTTCAGCCATATACCTTCACTTCCTTTTTATGATAATTTAGATACTTCCTTGTGCACAAGATACTTCGTTGCCATTTGTTCTGCATATTGTTTCATTTGAGGCGTCCCCATTGTACGTACTGGTAGACTTGTTACGCGTTCTCGAAAAACAACAACCTCCACATCCGGGAGTAACATATCTAGAGCATAGGCAAGGGGAAGTCCATTTTCGAGAATCTCCAAAACATGACAGTTTCCAACGACAAAATTCAGTCCTAATTCTTTTGCAGTTTCAATTAAAGTATGTCCATCATAAACACGGCTAATAGAGGCAAGTACAGTATCTACTTCGGGATGTTCTTTAATAACCTGGCGCAAATGATCTGTAGTGAATCCCGTATGCGGAAAAATGTGCGCGATGTTATTAACAGAGCTGTTTTCCTCCCCACAAACGATACGTCCTCGTGTCACAACACTTGTTTCAATTACCGAGGTATTATTTCGAATCTCCTTTTCCATAAATAATAATTCATCCTCTTCTTGCAAACCCATAAAGGTATCCAATCGGGTTAAAATATCTCCAAGTGTGTTAACTTCAGGTAGCGTTTTTCCAACGAACAAAATATTGCCGTGAACACCTCCATAAGAAATGTCTTTCCTATATACTTCGTGCCCGTGTAAATAGGAAATACCAGGGTGTAATCCATGAAATGCCTCATGTAATTCAAATACAGATATATTGTATAGATCTAAGTAGTCTTTTAATTTCACACCACCAGAATTGGCTGCTTCAGCAATTGGATGATGTGCGATAATAGCATCAACCCCCGTTACACCTGCTAACTCAATTGACCCCTCTGTCATCGTCATTGTAACTGCGATCTTTTTTACCTTGTTATTCATATTTCCATATACAAGACCTGGTGTTTCAATAATCTCCTTCCCAGGAAGATTAGAGGACTTTTGTATCACAAATGGATGATCCCCCCTCGTAATATCATTTAAAGATTTAATCACTCTTCCCCCCGTAATTTTATCAAGGGCATTCAATACATCCTGCACTGTTTTCATTCATTTTCCCTCCATTATTTTTTTTATATATAAAAAACCGTCAGCACAAATCAAACAGAGGGTATCCGTTTGTTTGTACTGACGGTTTTTATGCACTCTTAAGAGTTCAATCTACCAGTCAATAATTCAATATTATTATATTTAGAGATGTATGCACTAGCATCACGATCCAATATAATAATTGTACCTGCTATTTCAATCTCAGGATCGTAATCTCTCAAAATTGATAGCACATTCATTCCATATTTTTCTTTTAGAATTTTCCCCAAATGATCTTTATAACTATCGATTAGAGCTATGTCGGTAATGCGGGTTACAAAGCGATTAATCTCGTCCAAATATTTAAGTGATGGTATTCTTTTATGATTGGCGAAGATTAATATCTTATCCCCTACAATTTCAACCTTTTGACTTTTAACCCCTATATCAAATAATCGTAAATTAATTTCATTATAATCCTTAATAAGCTCCTGTTTAAATGAACCAACAGTTTGTTTCATAGAATTTCCACCTGTATTATATTCAGAAAATTTAAAATACTATAGATGAAATTTATCATATTTTACATCAGTTGTAAACCCTTTCGAGATAGTTTTTATATTAAAATTTATAATTAGATTAATAATGATATGGAAAATGGATAACTAAATCCCTTATATATTGAATAGATACATCCTGATGCATTTTATCGAGGATGTGAATTTATAAATTCATGTTTGGTTAGTCCTGTTGAAACCACCAAATCCGATTTGGTGGTTTTGCAAGAGCTGATACAGAGATTGTCGATATAGTAGCAAGTTCGGTTTAGAATAATTCGGCTAAATCTAATTCATAATGATAAAATTGAGAATCCCTTTTATATCCATTTTTTTCATATAGTCTTTGAGCAGAATAATTATCTGGTGCTGTCTCTAAAGTAATACTTTTAGCACCTGTTTCCATAGCGTATTCTTTTGCTTTATGCAAAAGCATTTCCCCTACTCCTTGTTTTCTTGCCTTTGTATCAACATATAAGTCATTTAATATCCATGCTCTTTTCAAAGATATCGATGAAAAGGTTGGATAAAGTTGAGTAAAGCCAACATAGTTTTGTTTGTCTTTAACGACAAATATAACGGAATCCTTCCTTTCTATTCGTTCTTTTATGTATGCTTTAGCACCTTCTAAATTGGATTCTTGTTGATAAAACATTCGGTATGAATTAAATAAACTTGATACGCCTTCTAAATCTTCAATTGTAGCATGAAATATTTTCAAAAATTTCCCACCTCATAAACAATTTATCAAGCTTTATTTTATCAATTGGTATTAATAGCTGATACTATAAAATTCATCTTGTTCTACAATGCCGCCCCATTTTTGTTTTACTCGTAGCTAAAAACTTGCACCTGTATGTTTAATAACAAAATTAAATGCCAATTCTTAAACTAAGGAGATGGTGATTTTGGAGAAAAACTTTTTTGTAGGAATATTTAACGGAATTTTGCTAAGCATTCCTTTGTGGATGTCTATTATTGGCTGGGTAAGATTGATAAAAAATCTTTAAAAACCGCATGGGTTTATAATTGTTAATTAATGAAAAACTCTGTTATTGTTCGTTGTAAATTACCAGTAGGTGCAGTCGCTTAATCGGAGGAATTTCGTTTATATTGAAAAAGTAGTAGTTAGACAGAGAAATAAGCGGAAATTTTTCGCCTAAATGGCCTAAACAGCCTTAAAATTAAGGAAATTTATAGTTTAACGGAAAAAAATCCGCTTATTTATAGGAAAATATGCGGATTTTTTGATTTAGTAGGAATCCTTCCTCCTATTTTTATTGTGCAATTCAAACGTTTCTTCATAGTCATCCCATTTTACATTTACTTGTATTACCTCGTCTTCATTTACTTTTGCACCGTTTCCAGATTTTCCGCCATGTTTAAATGTAACCTCTGTGGGAGGCTCATCAAATTCCATTGTACTACTTCCGCCACCTGCAGATGTTTTATAGGAGTATTCAAGAGTTTTCACTGTAGAAATCTCTTCCAAAGACCCTTTGTATGTTAGGACAAAATTATCGTTATTTTCATTAGAGTAGGTAATAGTTCCATCTTTTTTTCCCCATATTTCTGTTCCCTTAAAAGAATATTGAGCTTTCCAATATTCGCCCTCTCCATTATATTTATAATCATAATGGATTTTTTCGTTTGAACAAGCAGTTAAGACCATGATTGTAAATAATAGGGTGAGTATATTTTTCAATTTAACCGCCCCCTGAATATTTATTTGATTTTCTCCGCCAACTCTAAAATAATTCCCTCTGGACCACGCACGTAGCATAATTTATATCTTTCTTCATATTGCTGGATCTCACTAAAGATTTCCGTGCCCTTCTTTTTCAACTTTGCAACAATAGCTTCGATATCATCAACAGCAAAGCAAATATGGCGGATACCGAGCGTATTTGCAAACGGTTGCTGAAGATCTCTATCATCTGATGGCGTATAAAATTTGACTAACTCTATCCATGTCTGACCATCTGGCATCCCCAATCCTACACATGCCGTTTTAACATTATTAAGCCCAACTATACGATCCAACTGTTCTCCATCCAACTCCCATTCCGCTTTCACTTCAAGTCCTAAATCGAGAAAAAACGCTTTAGCCCCTGAAAGATCATTTACGTTTATACTCACATGATCTATTCTATTGATCTTCATACTTTATACCTCCTATGTTCCTATTGTTTTCAATGCCTGTATTCGTGTGTATCTGCTTCTTCCAGATACACCCCCTTTAGTAAAAATACTGTTTATAGCTTATCCATAAACGATAGTACATGTTCTTTCACTTTTTCTTTATCTTCCTTTGACATATTATCTAATTTAAACTGTTCTATATTTTCATCGGGAATTAGGATTGTTGACGGTTCCTGAAGTTCCTCTTTACGATTTTCACCATCTTCCGCTTGAGTAACATTAGATTTATTAAAACTTGAATGCATTATTTCTGTTCTTAAATAATTTCCTTCTGTATCGTAAAAGTCCTCAATGGCTTTAATATCAGTTTTTATATGATTTTTACCTTCTTCAATACTCGTTATAGAATTTACCTTTTTGTAACCCGTTGTTTCAAAAAAACCTTCCCCGTTTTGTTCTAGTGTTTCTATAACAAACACTTCAATATGTTGAACCTTTTCCACATTACTGCACGCACTTAAAAGGAAAATGCTTAACAACAATAAACTCATGATGAAAAAATTAACCTTCAAATCTTACTCCCCCCTTATTAGGGAATTTTACCATAAAACCCCATTGCATCATTAAACATTCCTGCATTTTTACTTCAATAAAAAAAGGCACTAATCCTTTTTGGATCAAAGCCTGTTATTTTTGTATAAACGCAACCCGTTAGCTCAACAAGTAAATTTAGTTCCTTTTCTTTATTATTGGTATCTCAAGAGAAAGTATATCTTCCTCTAAATTTAGCATTTTCTGTTCAACCATCTCTTTTGTATCCTTTACACCTTGGTTATAAAAATAAGGACCAATTTCTTTTAATACAAAATCAAGTAGGTTTTCCGCGGCTATATTCCCAATTTCTTCTGATCGTTCATTGTAAAAATACTCTTGCAATAAACTAATTATCTCTTCTTTGTTCTCTTTCGGAATTCTAATAATCATCAAAATCTCTCCTTTAATCCTTTTAAAATCTTCTTCCACTATACTCCCTTAATAAAGAAAGAAGCGAATACTCTTGTTAAGCATTCGCCCCCGTTAGTGGGATATGTTACTTTCCTATTAGAAAGTTTTGTGGATTATGGAAGGAATTAACGGAGGTAAAACTTTCTATCAAGTCAAAGGTTTTCTTAATCTCATTAAATTCAAGTACCAATACTTCCCCAAGCATACCAGAATTTAAAGTATTATCAACAATTGCTATTCTATTTTCACCAAGTTGTACAACACTCTCACCAGCCGAAACATCAACCGATGACGGAAATTCAGATTGAAATGATGGAACTGGTTTTAAAGCAATTACAATTAAGCATATTAAAATACCTATCATTATATTTTTAGTTGATTTATCTGGCATAAACCCCACCCTTTTTATACTTATTTTACCATAACGAAACCAATTGTCTTTATTGAATTAAACAGCTTCGTTGAAAGAGCGACTGCTCTACCTATGTCCTTCTTAATGAACACTGAATGTCAGTGTTAGTTTCTGAACAAATGGTTATACTAGGTATTACTTTTGAAATTTAAAGGGTGATATTGTGATTTATATTTATAATGATTATGCGGGAACACATAGCACCGCATTGGCAGCAGCTTATCATTTAAAAAAATTGCCCACTGATCGAAAACTAACCAAGCAGGAAATCTTGAATGTAGACTATTTTACTAAGTTGACAAAGGATGATTTTGGGAAGATATTTTTTCATGGTATTGATGATGAGGGAAATGCTGTTTATTCAATTGGTCGTAAAAGAAGCAAATTAGTTATTCCAGCATTAAAAGAGCTAAGCCAATTATTGCAAGAAAATGATCAGAGTAAGGAAAGAATTATCTTTTCAAATACATCTCCCACAGTTCCACTTGCTATGACAATGGGAGGTTTATTTTCCAGAGGATTACATATTGATATCATTGGTGTACCTTTATTAGTGATTGGTGCCAAACAATGCTGTAATAATATTATTAGTTTAGTTGAGTACACTAAACAAATTGGTCAATCAACCAATGAAAAAGTTATTATATTGGAAAATAAAGAATTTAAAAAACTCTGAAGAGGATTATGAAAATTGAATGAATAATATTCCCTTCAGGTTCTATAAAGCTCATTGATAGGAGAAAAAGAAAGATAGGATAATACTTAAAACATCATTATCCCACTTTCTATTATCACCTAAATTCCCTTGTTAAAGTTTAAATTGACGAATGAGTTCGTTTAATTTTTCAGCCATTTGAGCAAGTTCATTGGCACTACTTCCTACTTCTTGCATAGCACTATTCGTTTGTTCAACAGAAGCAGAAGTTTGTTCCACACCTGCCGCTGATTCTTCCGAAGTGGCTGCTATATTTTGGATGGATGTATTCATTTCTTGGCTATTCCTTGTGATGTCTGTTAAGTTTTCAGTTATTAAGACAATATTACTTACCATTCCCGTAATGGACTCATGAATTTCATTAAAGGTTCTGTCCGTTGTTTGAATCTGTTCCGTTCCTTTTTCCACCTCTTCATATCCATCACGTAAAGAACTATTAACCATGCTAAATCCGTTTTGAATGTTGAAAACAATTCCAGTAATGTCATTCACAGATACAGCAACTTGTTCCGCAAGTTTCCTCACTTCATCTGCTACAACTGCAAAGCCTTTTCCATGTTCTCCTGCTCTTGTAGCTTCAATGGCAGCATTTAAAGCTAATAGGTTTGTTTGGTCAGTAATATCTTTGATTACTACTACTAATTTGGAATTTCTTTTGACTGAGCATCTAAGTCATTCACCTTTTGAACGGAATCTCTCACAATTTCGTCTGTTTTTTTCATCTGCAAGGTGGATGATTGCATCATCTGGCTACCTTCTCTAGTTTTTTGAAGGACTTCATTAGATGTTGTATTGATAAGTCCGTGTAGGAATTGTGTCTAGAAGCATATATCTATACCAGGTTGATATAGCCTTTTTTTGAGGTTCAATATTCCCTTACCTCTTTCACTTTCTCATAATACGGGTTTTCTCACTAATATGTCTTTCACGGTAATACTGATAAAACCATATAGCAATGGTTAACCATAAAACACTAAGAAAATATCCTGCTAATATATCGCTTGGATAATGAACCCCAAGATAAATACGACTTATCCCAATTGCAAAGATCATTATGACACTCAGAACAATTAAAATTGTACGTCCCAATCGGCTCCCAATATGTCTCCATAGAAGAAAGGTAAGAATTCCGTACAGGGTGCACGCATTGGTTGCATGACCACTAGGAAAGCTGTATCCACTAACCTCAATGAGTCGATGTAAATCTGGTCGTGCCCTGTGAAAATACAATTTTAATAATAAAAAAAGAATGTTAGATCCCACCATTACAGCAACAAATAGTATTAACTCAGAACGATGTTTTAATACTTTGTATAAGAAGAGCAATATAAGAATGGACAGCGGAACAATGAAAACAGTAGAACCTATATTAGTAAAAAATTTCATAATGACGGTCAGTGTTGGTGCCTCATATCCCTGAAAAAATGATATAACTATGTTATCAAAATGTATAATCTTATCGGAGGTTATCATGGTTGCTAAGAAAGCAAAACCGGCAAGCGATAATATACATATTATTAAAGCCCGAGTATGCTGAACCTTTAAATTCATTGATCGTGACACCTCATTTAGCAAAATAAATTTTATTGGGCTCTGCGAAAGCTCCGATTTTAATCACCAGGGCCATCTCAAAATTCATGTGTATTCCGAATAAAAGCAGATAAATTCATTTCATCTTCTATAATAATTAGAATTTTATTCATCTCATTCACCTCATCCCTAAAAGGATTCCATTTGGAAGGTCATCAATACTTTCGTCCATTTTCCGTATACACTATCTATTTCAATCGTTCCTTGATACATATCTAATAATCTTTTCGTAATCGATAGTCCTAATCCGTTTCCACCATTTTTTCTACTTCTTTAGCATAACGGAAGACTATGAACGGCTTACGAAAGTTAAAATAATACAACTTAAAATTTTGATTAAACTTTTTTCATAATCTCCAAAATAAATACACCGACTAAATGCTAACGGGTTTACTTGTGAGTTTCAAAATAATAAATCACATAAACTTCACAGCATAATTCACATATTTCATAGTAAAAAAGGCTTAAAGACTTAAATATCTCTAAGCACTTTCTAAATTTTCTTTTTTCACAAAACACCCGGAAGTTGTACAGGTTCATTAGATGCTAATGCTAGTTTGATATATTAGCGGAGAAATTTCGCTTATTTAGGAAATAGCACCGAAAATCGCATAAATAGACTGAGAGATGAAGCTAGAAATCCGACTATTGATTCAAAATTCATCAATAAGAGGGATTTTAGCTTGCATAATCGGAGTTTCTCCCCTTATTTTCCGCAAAATGAGCTCGATTCTGAATTTAATGGAAAAACCTCCGGTTATTTTTCAAATAATTTAAATTCTCCAAAATGTTGATAAATCAATAAAAAACGCACTGTGAATTATATTAAGAATTCAAGTGCGTTTTGCTATGTGATTAGTATGTTTGTACCTCTAAGATAAACCCATTAAACTCAATGATAGTGTTTTTATTTTTGGGAGGCTTCTACAATTTTTTTGCCGCTATTTTATTTTTAATAATTGTGAATACAACAGGAAGTAGCGAAACCACAACAATCCCAAGAATCACTATGCTAAAGTTATCTTTGACAACCGGAATATTACCGAAGAAAAAGCCAGCAAATAAGGCGATAGTAACCCATAGAATTCCACCTATTGCATTGTACGATATAAACTTCGAATATGGCATCTTACCTACTCCAGCTACGAAAGGCGCAAATGTCCTAATGATTGGTATAAATCTGGCTAGGATGATGGTGGCAGAGCCATGCTTTTCAAAGAATTCACTGGTCTGATCCAAATATTCCTTTTTAACAAAACGAATTTTCTCACGTGCAATAACCTTGTCCCGTAAAAAATGCCCAATGGTGTAATTCACTGTATCTCCGGCTATGGCTGCAATACATAAGATTATGTAAATAGGCAGTAATTTGATGGAGCCAGCTGCCACTAGAGCCCCAGTCGCAAATAATAGGGAGTCCCCCGGTAAAAATGGCAGTATCACAAGGCCTGTTTCACAAAATACGATGGCAAACAAGATGATATAAATGTATATCCCATATTCATCCATATAAAGACTTAAATGTTTATCGAGATGCAAAAAAATATCAATTAGACTGCTCACTTTATTATCTCCTAACGTAAAATTCGATTTTTTTCTGCTTAATAAATGGTTTAATAAAAGCTATCTCGATTTTATCCAAAAATAATTACCGCCATTCCAACTACGAAACAGTAGATTGAAAAGTAACCAAGTTTACCTTTTTTCATAATATTAATAAACCACTTTAATGAAAAATAGGACGCAACTAAAGAAGCCAAAAAGGCTAGTGCATATGGTAGAAGGAGTTGTCCCATACTTGGATCGTGAATTAAATCTGAAAGCGATAAAATCATCCCACCTAAGCTCACTGGAATATAGAGAAAAAAGGAAAATTTAAGTGCCGTTTCTCGTTTTGTCCCTAGAGCCATAGACGACACTATGGTTGCACCTGAACGACTAATCCCCGGTATCAAAGCAACTGCTTGAGATAATCCGATAATGATTGCATCTTTTAATGTTAATTCACCATCGCTCTTCCTACCCTTTAAATTTCGGATAAGCCAAAGTGCAATCCCTGTTATGATTAAAGTGATACCAATAACTTTGACTCCTTTAAATATGGCTGCTATTTGATCTTGAAATAGGACACCAATAATTCCAGCAGGAATGGTGCCAATAATAAGATATAGCACAAAATAAAAGTCCGTTTTCATTTTTTGATTTTTTTCCGAAACAACAACATATGAAATACTATTCTTTGTTAATTGAATCAAGTCTGTCCGGTAGATAAACAACACAGCTAGTAACGAGGCAAAATTGACCAATACTTCAAAACTC
>JAENZK010000411.1:0-2063 GCA_016841285.1 Guptibacillus hwajinpoensis
GGTGTAAGTGTCAGGGTTCTGTCAGAAAGATTAAAGGATTTGGAAATCGAAGGAATCGTAAGGCGGAAGGTTTTCCCGAAAACCCCGGTTCGGATTGAGTATTCGCTGACCGAAAAAGGTCTAGCACTGGAGCAGTTAATGCGAGAGATAGAAACGTGGTCACAAAATTGGATGGAGGCATAAGTGGGACAGAGGGTCGGGTCTCTGGCTCGATTTTGGGTGGGACGCAGGGTCGGGTTCTCTGGCTCTCTTAGAGCGCAGGGCTAGTCCTTGCGGTTCCCTGAGACAGAGTTTCCGACCCTGTGGCTCGCCGCCGGCCCATCGCTCCCCGACCTCATCCTCCACTCCCCTCAACCCATTCCACAAAAAAAAAACGGGCCAAAGTTCCGACCCGCGGACCTGTGCCCTTTCACATTCTAAAAATCCCAATTATAATCAGAACAATCCCCGACAAAAATGAGAACTTATTCAGCCATCTCAGGTTTCTAAAAACCCGACCTATGTTGATCCCTGCTACTACAAAAAAGGCACTTGAAAACGTAACGATTAGGGCAAACAAAATCGGAGGCAAGTCAATCAGGGCCGCTCCGATTCCGGCACCAAAGGCGTCCAATGATAAAGCTAAACCTAGGAAAAGAGCTTCTATAACGCTAATCGTTCCTGATTTGTCCAAGTCTGCTTCCATCGGTTTTTTTAATATTTTTATGATTAGTCCTAGAGATTTTATTTCAAATTCAACCATTTTGGGCTTGCCCGGGTTTTCTTCATCAGAAGTTGAGGCGAAAAATTGAATCAAAACCCAAATCCCAATGCAAATTAAGATGATTCCCCCGATTCTTTCGGCTGCATGATAGGAAATGTACATTTCGATAACGGAGCCTATTCCCATTGCCAACAGCAAAACGAAAAAGGAACATGATGAAATAACAAGGATTGACTTAAACGGGATTGATACGTTACGAAAACCATATGTCATTCCAACAGTAAAGCTGTCCAGACTTACAGCTAACGCTAATAATAATAAAGCAAAAAGATCACTCATGTTTTACCCCTTTCAAACAACGGTACTGAAATATCGTATGAAAGAGGAGCTCATTGATTGCTAACTTTTTTTTAAAATGGACAGAGTTTGAGCATATTGGGACAGAGTTCCTGAAACTGCGGCCCGCTGTTGGGACAGAGTTTCCGACCCCGTGGCTGTTTATTTTCTTGCATATGAATTATTATTGATTGTTTTAGCAAAAAGGCACCAACACCATACTAAAATGACGGTTAGGATTGGAATTAAATTTGTCATTCCATGGGTAATATGTGCGATAGCCTCATCGTGGGCAATCATTTTCCCTGCTGTTAAAGCTAAAATTCCTGCTCCAAAATACATAAAAAATGGCACCCTATCTATTAAGAAAAGCATTAACTTACTTCCACTAATAATAATTGGAATTGAAAAAATAAGTCCGAATAACACGAATAGAAAGTGGCCACTTGCTGCTCCAGCAACAGCCAAGACATTATCCAACCCCATAATAAGATCTGCAAAAACAATTGTGGAGATCGCACTTGATAGACTGGCACCTGCTTTCACAGAAACCTTATCGTTTTTATCCCCTAATACTAAACCAACCGCAACCCCTATTAACAATATTCCGCCAACCAGTGTGAGATAGGGAATCTCCAATACAATCATTGCAAAAATTGTTAAAATTGTCCGCAAAATAACAGCAAGCGTAGCTCCCCATATCATCGCCTTATTTCGCTGGCTTTTCGGGAGGTTTTTACTTGCCATAGCAATTACCACGGCATTATCCCCACCTAAAATAATATCAATCCCAATTATTGTTAATATAGTTACTAAACTTTCAACCATCTTCGATACCTCCTCATTCCCATCCTCCAATATCACAAGTATATTAGGACAAAGTTAGGAATATGAAAGGAATTGTGTGAGGTGCTGGGTGCGAGCGGCGGGGTTGGGGTCTCCGGGCGGTGGGACACAGGTCGGGGTCTCCAGTTCCTTTTCGGTGAGCGGGCCAGAGGGTCGGGTTCTCCGGCCCAACTGGGAC
>JAENZK010000411.1:2073-3371 GCA_016841285.1 Guptibacillus hwajinpoensis
CACGACCCTCTGGCACAACCGCCACCCCTACTCCCTTTCCTCCCCCATGCCCTAAAAACCACAACTTTTTTACTATTTTTTTGCAATAATCCATAATTCGACACAATCTTTTTTATTTAACAATTATTCTAAAAGAGAATATACTTGAGGATAGTATAGAATTGGGACAAGCTTCCTATTCACTGATATATAAAGGAGGTATATGAAGATAATAATGAATACAGAATCTTGGTATACTTTAAATTCAAAATATAATTGTGAACATATTTACGGGA
The DNA here is from genome assembly GCA_016841285.1 of Guptibacillus hwajinpoensis. Taxonomy (GTDB): domain Bacteria; phylum Bacillota; class Bacilli; order Bacillales; family Bacillaceae_J; genus Schinkia. The sequence continues at coordinate 2,349 of JAENZK010000411.1, forward strand.
TGGATCCACATACCATTCCAGAGCTTATTCAAACCATAACTCCAGAGGAACTTGAAGAAAAAAAACAAATATACGCTGAGTTGATTCACCTCACTAAATTTTTTGTAAAAAAGTTGTTTTACTTTTTAAGCGAGGTCCCAGCGATGATCATTATTACAGATGACAACTGTAATGTACTTAAGGTAATGGGGAATGAGGATCTTAAGAAGAAAATTGGAATTAATGAAGGTACTAGTTTTTCAGAAAAATATGCTGGAACAAATTCTATTTTTCTATGTTTACACCATAACCAACCCATACAGGTAAAGGGTAGCGAGCATTTTCATGATGCACTTCATAATATCTCTTGTTCTAGCTGCAAATTTTCGCTGAATAATGGACTGACAGGCACGATAACTCTTATGACGACGGTGGACAAGTCCTCCTCTTTTCATTTGGGTCTCGTTTCCTCCGCTGTTGATTCAATTGAAAGAGAAATGGAATTGAATAATAAAAATAAACAATTGAACCTGTTTAATCAAATCATTATTAATTCAACAAAAAATGGGATCATTATCACAGACCAAAACGGGGTCATAACAGACTTCAATGAAGCGGCCGAAAGCTACACCGGTTTTAAAAGAAACGATGTCATCGGCTACAATATTGAAACCTATAAAAATGAATTCAAGTGCTTTTCTCATTATATTGTAAAAGTTTAAACAGACCATGAGAAGTTTGAAAACATCGAAATACAATTTTACAATAATAAATTCACAAAGGTTTGTTTGTTCGACGCTTTACCGATTTACGATGACGATCAATTCATCGGTGCCTTCTGTCAATTTAGAGATATCACGGACCGATATGAATTGGAGCAGCAGGTCATTGCCAACGAAAAGCTTTCTATTATCGGTAAAATGAGTGCCAGTTTGGCGCATGAAATTAGGAATCCATTAACGCCTATTAGCGGATTTCTTCATTTACTAGAAAACAACTTTGATAGTTCAAAGGCACCAGAATATTTTAAAATCATCAATGATG
>JAENZK010000007.1 GCA_016841285.1 Guptibacillus hwajinpoensis
AATTATGTTCTTCTTGGTACAGGACCAATGGCAGAAGAAAAGCATATCGACAAAGAGCAAGGTGAAATTTATCCTGCTGTAACGATAGCGGTTTCGAAAAAGCCAAACACAAATGCCGTTTGGATTTCTGATAATGTAGAAAAGAAAATTGAAGACCTAAAAGGAAAAGTCATCCCACAAGAAATTCAAGTGACGGAAACACGAAATTACGGAAAAACAGCAGAAGAAAAGGCAAACGAATTAATCAAGCATCTCCTCATTGCGACGCTGTCCGTTACTCTTTTAGTCGGTGTGGTACTAGGGGTACGTGAAGCGATTGTTGTTGGAATTGCCGTGCCGGTTACATTGGCACTCGCTCTATTCCTAAGCAAAATGTATGGCTACACCTTAAACCGAGTCACATTATTCGCGCTGATTTTTGCGATCGGGATTCTTGTCGACGATGCGATCGTTGTTGTTGAAAACATCCATCGGTGGTTCCAAAAAGGAACGCATAAGCCATTAAAGGCCGCCATACTAGCTGTCGATGAAGTAGGAAATCCAACGATCTTGGCGACTTTCACCGTTATCGCAACATTAATGCCGATGGCTTTTGTTGGTGGATTAATGGGCCCTTACATGGCGCCGATTCCGATTAATGCATCAGTAGCGATGTTCTTCTCGTTACTTGTTGCCTTTATTGTCACACCGTGGTTTGCTTATCGTTTCTTAAAAAAGACACCAGGTCACACAGAACCAACATTTGAACGTCATAACTTAAAAGGATATTCCAAATGGTATGCAAAGACGATTCAGGAAATGCTTTTAAATAAAGGGAAGAGATTCATATTTTTACTCGGTGTTATTGGGTTATTGTTAGGTTCATTTGCCTTTTTCTATACAAAGGCCGTACCGATGAAAATGATGCCGTTTGATAATAAAAGTGAAATTCAAGTTGTCATTGATATGCCGGAAGGAACGACATTGGAAGGGACAGCCGCAGCAACAAAAGCGATTGGTCAATATATATCTACTATAAATGAAGTAACAGATTATGAAATGTATATTGGGGCAGCCTCACCGTTCAATTTTAATGGACTTGTGCGTCACTATTATCTACGTTCAGACAAACATGAGGCCGATATCCAAATCAATTTAGTAGAAAAAACAAATCGGAAAGACCAAAGCCATGATATTGCCAAACGAATCCGTCCTGATATCCAAAAAATTGCAGCCCAATACGGCGCCAATGCCAAAGTGGTAGAAGTACCACCAGGACCACCAGTATTATCAACGCTTGTATTAGAGATTTACGGTAATGACCGCGAAGAGCAATTTGAGGTCGCTCGTAAGGCTGAGAAAATTTTTAAAGAAACAGAAGGCGTTGTTGACGTTGATACGTACATGGAAGATGTTCAAACACAATACAACTTCTCAATTAATGAAAAAGCAAGACTGAATGGCATTTCAGATCAGCAAATCGTCAAAACAATTCAAATGATGGTGGATGGAGCATCCGTTGGATTGATTCACCCTGAACATGAATTAAATCCAGTCCAAATCAAAATTCAGCCGAAAAAAGGGGACCGAGCCAATCTCGAGGATATAAAGAGCATTCAAATTCCATCCCCAGAAGGCAAACTGATTCCACTGGCAGAGCTTGTTGACATTGGAGAAGGACAGGTCGAACAACCGCTTTATCGGAAGAACCTACAAAGCGTGACTTATGTAGTCGGTGATGTGGCCGGCTTTGAAGAAAGCCCAGCCTATTCTATGGATAAAATGTGGGATAAAATCGGAGCGATTAAAACAGCTAACGGTGCAAAAATAGAACAATATCTCACTCACCAGCCATGGTTAGAAGATAATGTTCAGATGAAGTGGGACGGCGAATGGCAAATCACGTATGAAGTATTCCGTGATTTAGGTATTGCCTTTGCGATCGCGTTGATTGTTATGTACCTGCTTGTAACAGGGTGGTTCCAGTCATTTATTACACCGCTGATTATCATGTCACCAATTCCGTTGACATTGATTGGTGTAATTCCAGGACACTGGTTGTTTGGAACCTTCTTCACCGCGACGTCCATGATAGGAGTCATCGCCTTAGCGGGGATAATTGTTAGAAACTCAATTCTATTAGTAGAGTTTACAATCATGCGTCGGAAGGAAGGAGCAACATTATCAGATGCCGTCATTGAAGCGGGAATCGTCCGAGCCAAACCGATTATCTTAACAGCGGCAGCGGTTGTAATCGGGGCTACTGTAATCTTATTCGATCCAATCTTCTCTGGACTGGCCATTTCGTTAATGTTTGGAACAATTGCCTCAACTGTGTTAACGCTATTTGTAATCCCAGTATTATATTGTATGGTGGAAACAAAGCGCGCACAGATTAAATATCGAAATGATGAAGAATGCAAGATACAATGTGCGGATGATGTGAAAGGGATGTAAGGAGCTTAATAAACTGTTATTATGGGAGAGCTTACGCTCTCTTTTTCTTTTGAGAGGCTCTCAAAGGTGTCTGGCTCCAGTGAATTAGGTGCCTGACACCTTTGAGTTATGCTATAATTGGCCTAAAGTACATTCCAAAAGGAGACCCATACATATGTTAGATATTAATGAAATAAAAAAAATCATCCCACACCGCTATCCGTTCCTACTAGTGGACCGCATTCTAGAAGTAGAAGACGGGAAAAGAGCAGTTGGTTATAAAAACATCACAGCTAATGAAGAGTTCTTCAATGGTCATTTTCCTGAATATCCAGTTATGCCTGGTGTATTAATTGTAGAAGCTCTAGCTCAAGTCGGGGCAGTTGCTATGCTAAAGCTTCCGGACAACCAAGGTCGCCTTGCGTTTTTTGCCGGTATCGATAACTGCCGCTTTAAAAGACAAGTCGTGCCTGGAGATCAGCTGCGATTAGAAGTGGAAATGACCAGAGTAAAAGGAAAGATTGGGAAGGGAAAAGGCATTGCAACGGTTGATGGGGAATTAGTGTGTGAGACGGAGATTATGTTTGCTTTGGGGGATAAACAATAATCAAGGTAAAAAGCCAGAACTAAAAAGCTGGCCTTTTTTAATGCCTAATCATTAAAATCTCCATATACCATATATGTGACTTTTGTAACATACCTGTAACTAAAGTAAGCAAACCTTAACTATATATTTAGCATATTTTACCTTATAATCAAATATAGATAGATATTGTGAGAGAGAAAAGCTGAGTTTGTCTTTGTCTAATATCTATACATCAAGGTACTTGGGTTAAATGCAAAATAAACTCTATCCCATCAAGTTTCCAAACTACCAAATTACCAATTTGGTAGTTGAAGAAATAAATTCTACTAATATTACAGTTATGTAACAGTGCAGAAATTTGTTGCATCTTGTAGTTAATTCATCCTATAATATGAATGTACCAACGAGTTAAAAGAAAACTTTTAGGTACAGAAGTAGAAGATCAGATACATAATCAGCACAATCTTTAACCATATATTTACAGCAACAATGTTAAAGGTTGACAATTACAAAGTCTGGTACTATACTAATCAACGAAACTCTGTTTTCAGGTATTTACTAACCCAAGGGAACAACTCTATTAATCTCGTTACATAGTATTGAGAAAGTGTTCTTTTGGTTTAGTGAAAATATAAATTTTCTTAATCATAGGGAGGAAAAGAAACATGAATAAAACTTTAAAAGTTATGACTTCTGCAGCTTTATTAGCTGGTGTTGTAGCACCTGTAGCTGTTACAACTGTAGATGCTGCTAACACAAAAAATATCGTTGACAAGGTATTATATGTAGATGATGATTATAGCGCAACTGGCGAAAATAGTTTAACTATCCAGAAATCTGACGTAGATTTCAGTACTTCTACAGGTGATACATTCAGACTTACATTACCTGCAGATGCTGACTGGGCACTTCCAGCAGGATTTAGTGTTGACGGTTTAACGGTAATTAACGTTAATGACGACGATTTAGAATTCAAAATAGATGCAGCGAAAACTGAATATAAGATCCCTCTATACTTCAATGTTGATGGAGCAGAAGGAGAAGTTAAAGTAACTGTAGATCCAAGAGGATCAGTTGTTACCGGCGGTCAATACACTATCGCTGTTGTTGGTCAAGGTTCTACAACTGCATCAATTTCTACTGTAAGAACAATTCAAGATGGTGGAAGCATTGCTACTATCCGATTAGATGAAAATTCACTTGGCGCATTATACGATGCAAAATACGAGGCACAAGCTCAGGAAATCACATTAACATTACCATCAGACTTTGAATGGAAGACAACTAGTGGCGATACTATTTTTGTTCCAGCAGGTGGATTCGACGGTAAAATCGATGATACTAGCGCAGGACTTGGAGTATCAATTGATGAAAATAAACTTACTTATAAATTTGAATTTACAGGTGCACCAACAAAATTAGGTACATTCTACATTCAAAATCTAAAAATCGACGCTGACAAAGACGCTGATTTCGGCGAAATCGAAATTGATATTGATGGAGATGAAGTAACAAGCACTTCATTAGTTGTTGCTAATTATGGCGATTATGGAACAAAAGCAAGTCTGGAAAGCGATGTACCAACATTATTAGCTGGTCGTTTAACTGATGACGATACAGATGTAGAAACTGCAGAAGTTCTAATTAAAGAATCTGTTGCAGGGTCTTGGTTGCCAGGTAGAAGCGTAGATGTTGAATTACCATCATGGGTTAAAGTGGTTGGTGTTGATGTATCAGGCGCTAAAAACTTCGATAAAGTTGGTGGCGGTAATTTTGGTGATAGTGATATCGCGAAATTATTTAATGATGATATCGATGGCGACAGCAACAAAATCAGCTTCGATTTACCATCAAATTTAGATGATACTACTAGCAAAAGAGAATTCAAAATTAAATTCTACGTTTCAACTAAAGCTGACGCTGCAGGCGATGTAACTGTAAAAGTTGACGGAAGAGCTGGTATCGAAGTTCCTGAAACTACAATTGCGAATGTAGTTGCTCCAGTTAAAGTTGAAAACGAAAAAGTTGATGTAAGAACTGGTATTAAAGAACAACCTTTAAATGATATTGTAATCACTGAGGCTCAAAAAGGCGTTCTTTTAGATGGAAAAACTGTACAACTTAAATTGTCAGACGGTCAATTCACTGATGAAGATCCAACAATTACTGTAGAAGAAGGAAATGTTAAGATCGAAAAAGATTCAGTTAACATTAACAATGGTGTTTTAACATTTGACATTGATGGCGAAAGCACAAGAGCAAGTAAAATTGTAATCTCTGGTCTTTCACTGGATTTAAGCCGTGCAGTTCCAGAAGGCGATGTAACTGTTGAAGTTGGTGGAGATGCAATTGTTCAAAACTCTACATTCGGTGATGACTATGCATTTGCTGAAGCTAAAATCAATAAGTTTGGTGACAAAACATTCGCTCAAGACACAGATGCTTCTAAATCTGGTGACCAACCTGAATACGACTTATCAGGTAAAGTTGACGCTGGTGAGTTTGACCGTGACTACGTTGTTAAAACAGCAGTTGCTACAGTTGTAACTCCAGCTGAAGGTAATGCTACTGTTCAACCAGCAACATTCACAATCGGTTCTACTACTTACACTGTAGGCGATGTTGAAAAGGCTATGGACGTTGCTCCATTTGTTGAAGCAGGCCGCACATTTATGCCAGTACGTTATGTTGCAGAAGCTGCTGGTATTAACAGTGATAATATCCTTTGGGATCAAGCAACACAAACTGCTACATTCATTAAAGATGCTCGCGTAGCACAAGTGAAAGTAGGATCTAAATCATTAGTTGTTAATGGTGCTAACATTACTATGGATGCAACTGCAAAAGTAGTAGATGGACGTACAGTAATTCCTGTTCGTTTCGTAGCACAAGCATTGGGTGCAAGTGTAAACTATGATGAAACTACTAAAACTGTTACAGTTAAGTAATTAAACTGAACCCTAATAAAGAGGGCCTCCGTTAGGGGGCCCTCTTTTATTAAAAATATCAAACGATCAAAGCCGAAACCTATTATTAATACACCTTATAAAAAACAAATATAACCACAAATTCCTAACAATTCTAACTAGTTTTCCCCTTATATTATAATTGAGTATCAAAGGTGAATTTAAACTTAAAGAAGCTTGTTGATGAAACCAGTTACAGAATATAAACGTGTTTCTTAGAATTAGCGGTAACAATTACTAAATTTTCTATAATCTATAAGGAGGGAATACAAATGAAAAAATATAAACAATTCATCTCTGGTATTATTGTTGGTGGGCTCCTTTTATCTGGTGGAAACGTATTAGCTAATGGCACCGCTCTGCCAACCATCACAAATTGGGTTAAATACAAGTTTAATGGCGAGGAAAAAGCATTGCCAAGTGGCTATACAACGTTAAATTACGAGGGCCATACCTATGTGCCAGCACGTTTTATTGCGGAGGAATTAGGAGCAGAAGTAAAGTGGGATGATGAAACAAAATCAGTATCAATTGATAAACCAGTAGTAGAAAATGATCAAGAAAATGACAATTCAGAAGTTATAGACACTCCGGTCCAAGATTTAAATAAGTTTGAGGAACTTCCAGTCTCAAAAACAATTGATGGAGTTAGAGTAGAATTATACTCAATAGAAGAGAATCAACAATACACGAAGTTTTATGTAGTTGTAAAAAATACTAAAAACAAATTAGTACAATTGGACCAAGAGTCTGCATACTTCCAATCAGAGTTCGACACTTATGAGAATAAAGATGTTGCTGGAGTTTTATTTTGGAAAGACAAATCATGGTTTGGTGATATAGGTGAAGATGATGAATTCGAAGGATATATTATGCTTCCTCCAATACCAAATGATGAAAAGAGTGGAAAGTTCTCTGTGGAACTTTTTGAAAATGGCTTGAATCAAAATGTAATGAAATACGATTTTGATATTAAGTGGTAGATAAATAAATATATATTTTAAACGAATATAAAATATTTCAAAAGGAAATTCCATAATGATCGGAGTTTCCTTTTTATATTGTAAGAAAAAAAGTAGTCTTTAATAACAAAAAAAGGAAGGTTTTTAAAGTTATATATAGAATTTAATTAAATAGTAAAATATGGAGGTGTATGATAAGTGAATAAAAAATTTATTACAGGGTTTATTGCCGGAGCAATTACGTTTAGCTCAATAGGAGTATTTGCTGCTGGTGGAAAGGTAATCGAGGTTTTTTACAGTATCAAAGATATTAAAATAGATAATATCTCGCAAATGCCAAAACAACAGCCATTTACTTATAATGGCACAACATTTGTACCTCTACGTTTCATAGCAGATAAGCTTGGACAGCCAATAAAGTATGATGCGGAAACGCAAACAATTTTTATCGGAAAGTTTGATGGAGAAAAAGTCTACGTTGGAGATGGACTACAGCTTGCTAATTTAAAAGGAACGCAATTCTCTGCACAAACAATTAATGAAACTGCTAAACTTAAAGATGTACTTGAAAATGAATATTCAAAATACATATTACTCGATTACAAATCGACAGATGTTGACAAACCATCCGGAGAATTCGAAATCCCAATTAATCATGAATATACAAAATTTAATTCAACAATATCCTTTACTGAAAATAGTAATCGACCAGACAAGCCGATACAATTCAATATTTATGCTGATGGCAAACGAATTTATGCAGGTACAATTGAACCAGGTGCATTACCGAAAGATATCAACCTTAATATAGAAGATGTACGTACCTTGAAATTTTCAACGAACACTGACTCTCAAAAAGGAGTACAACTTGCTTTATTTGATGCTTATCTAGTTAAAAAGAATTAATTAAAAGTGTAGATTAAAAATATAAACCCTGAATGGCCATGTTAGTGAATCGGCTATTCAGGGTTTATATTTTGCTATTTCCAAAAGAATGTTGTCGCAATATGCTGTCGAAAGGTTGAACTATTTCTACAAATCAACTAAAATTTACTTATGTTTACAAGTATCTATTTAGAGGAGATTATATGATGAGGTCTAGCACAGCTAAATATTTATTATATGGAATAGTTTTGTTTGTGTTTTTGGGAATAATTTATACGAATATAGCAGGAAAAAAACAAGATGAGATCTTGAAGCAGGATTTCAATCAATATCAGCAAGTAATCCAGCTTATCCAAAATAATCAGGCAAATCAAGCTATTAAACCATTAGAAGATCTACTTGAGAAGTACCCCGATGATTATAACTTATATTATCAACAAGGGATGATATATAGTGGTATGGCAGATTTTGAAAAGGCTGCTTCATATTATCAAAAAGCAATCGATATTCGTCCAGCCCTTCTTCAAGATGCAACCTTTACTTTTAGAATGGGTGAATGTCTATATCATATAAACGAACTTGAAATTGCAAGAGACTACTTAACAATTCAAGAAGCACCAAAAGATTTAGAAAATGAAAGAAAAAAAATATTAGATTCAATCAATAACCAATTAAAATCTTAGAGGGGTCAATATGGCATATAACAAGTATTATAAGAGAGTAAAAATACACCGAGATGATCGAGACCGAAATATAGAAATAAATGAAACAAAAACAATTGATAGAGTAATCTACGTTCTTTTATTACTATCTCTATTTCTAATACCTCTATTTATTAAGGCTCATATACAAGGATTTGTAAGCCCTAGCCTTACGTTCATGAACACGGGTATGCAAGCAGATATATTTTCTTATTATAAGTATATCTTTCTAATTATATTAACTGTCCTTATCAATATTCTATTTCTCTATAAAACTTTATTTTTACAAAATGAAATAGTCAAAAGTAAACTAAACCTTTTGGTTGGTGTGTTAGCTGTATTTGTTATTCTTTCAACTATTTTTTCACCATTTAAAAGTTTAGCACTTCATGGTATGTTTAATCGACATGAAGGAGCATTAACGTATATTTGTTATTTAGCTATCTTCTTGGTTGCTGCAAATACTAAATTTTCAAGTAAACAATTACATGGATTTCTATATAGTTTATATCCTTTTGTAATTATTAATATGTTACTTGGTCTTTGGTTATTTAATGGGAAAAATTTATTAGAAGTAGATTGGATAAAAAATTTAATTCTAGGCTCTATACCAGACGGAGCACAAGTGTCAAATGGTGCAACATTATGGGCGACGGTGAGTAACCCAAACTATATTAGTGGAATCGGTTCAGTAACTACAGTCTTATTCTTGGTCTGGGCAATTTTTGATAAAAATAAATTAAGATCTGTAATAAATATAATAATTGCAACATTATCTTTTGTGATGATCTTAACATCATTTTCAACAAGTGGTTTTTTAACAGTGTTAGTGTTATTACCAGTTATACTAATTTTGGTCTTATTCAATAAGAATAAAGTGAAATCTTTAATTGTTTTAGTAGCATTTTTAGTATTAGCAACATCTGTATATGTACCGATGACAAAAAAGAATGATAGAGTTTGGAATGAATCATTTGGTTCTGTAGTAAATATTCTTGGAATTCAGCAAAAAGAAACACCTAAGAATGAAATATCCGCACCAGAGACAGAGAAACCAAGTTCTGAAGCAAAGAAAGAGACTACTGATTTAAAGAAGAAAAATACAAATTCTGAAAAACAAAATCCAGTATCTAAAAAAAACAGTGAAAAAGTAAGACTAAACCAAGAAAGCAAAAGTTCTTCTGAACCAACTGATGGGGAATTTAAAATTCCTACCTTGCCACAAAGTGGAATTAGCGCTGGTACAGGTCGTGTTTATATTTGGGAAAAGACGTTAGAAACAGCAATGGAAAAACCGTTATTTGGGTATGGGATGGACACCTATTCATTTGTATTTCCACAAAATGATATCGATAAAATTGCTGGTTTAAGAACATATAATGTTATTGTGGATAAGCCTCATAATATGTATTTAGGCCTTCTAATAGGTTCAGGAGCATTTGCTTTACTTGTGTTTATTTTATTAATAGTATCAGTTTTAATTAAAGGATTAAAAGCAGTTTGGAAACGAAATACAACGCAATCTGAGAATGCTGTGATGCTCACATTATTTTCAGGATTTATTGCTTATATTGTTCAGGGTTTGATGAACGATTCTGTTGTAGGTTCAGCAGTGATATTTTGGATTTTACTGGGTGTTCTAGTTTCTATCCTATATAAAGCAAACATAGAAGCGGTCGAAAAAGAAGATTAAGATTAAAAAACAGACAAATAAAAGGAGCACAAAATGGAAGAAGAGATTAGCCTAAGAGAAATAATTGAAACACTACTAGATGGAAAATGGATCATTACTAGTATTACAGTGGCTGCGATGTTGGTTAGCGGCATTGTCAGTTTCTTTGTTATGTCACCGACGTACGAAGCGGAAGCTACAATTATGGTCAACCAAATTCAAGAAAATGAGCCTAGCTTTTTAGACACATATGTAAACGAGATGGTTTCACCTACCATTTATGCTGAGCGCTTAAAGTCGCCTGCTTTAATGAAGCGGGTCATAGAAAGTGAGGGACTGGAGGCATCTGGTTGGACATTAGAGAAATTACGATCAGCTCTTGAGGTAGAGGTTGTGAAGGATACAAATCTTGTTACGATCAAACTAAAAGGCGGTGATCCTGATCAGGTTGCTTTAATTGTAAATAGCGTCATCAAGCATTCTACCGCATACACTGGTGAACGAATTGGCGAAAAGATTGGATCATTACAGAATGAATATAAAGTGCAGATGCAAACAGAACAACAGAAGCTTAATGAAGCGATTGAAGAGTTTAACAAATTAAAAGCTGGAAGTGGGTTGCCGTCTTTAGTCCTTTTTCAGGAATCATCAACAAATGGATCACAATTTATTATTCAAGCTAACAAAGAAATTCTTGATGAACTCCAACATGTTGATAAAGCAAAGCAAGTTGAATTCCAACAAATTAGTGCAAAAATTAATAAGCTAACAGATTTATATAATAGTTATAATACGAAATATGAGGAGGCACGCAGTATTAGTGCCTTCGGTTTAGCCAAAAATAAAATAAATGCAATAGTGGAGGCAGTTCCGCCTACAAGCCCTGCAAGTCCTAATAAAATGTTAAATATTGCGATTGGCATCGTTGTCGGATTAATGTTAGGTATAGGTGTTGCCTTTTTCCGTGCTTATTGGAGAAATTCCTCAGAAGAATCATCATCTTCTAGTAGAAGAAAAAATGGAGAGGGTTTATCAGTATAAATAAAATTTTAGAGGCCTTAATGATAGAAATCAGATCATTAAGGCCTTCTTTATAGCAATTATTTCCTGAATTTGATAAAATCCAACAAATAACTTGGAAAATTAAGGGTATCTATTGACTCCTGTTTTACACCCGAGTAAAATTATTACTCGAAAGTAGTAAAATATTAATAAGCCAAAAGTATGAAAAGGTGTCTCTATGTTAGATATTTTAATAACTTCAAAAACTCGAGTGAAGTTGTTAGTGAAATTTTTTAAAGACCCAAATACCACAAGTTATTTGCGTGAGTTAGCTGAAGAATTTAATGAATCGACAAATGCCATCCGTGTCGAATTGAATCGACTAGTTCAAGCGAATTTGTTAACATCAAAATCAGAAGGATTTTATAAAATCTATCAAGCTAATACAAATCACGAATATTATAATAATTTACATGAAATCGTACTAAAAATGACAAAACCTGTTGAATAAGAGAAGATAAATAGAGTGGAATAGGTAATGTCTCCTTACCGTTATCAATGGAGGTACTCGGTCATGCTGTGGGTCCTATCATAAATAGTACCTTAGACGCCCGTCGTCAAAAGTGTGATGTGAGGTGGGGTTAGATGCCCTAAAGTTATGTGATATAATTCTATTATAATATTTATGATTTTAAATGCTTAAATAAAGATTCTAGATATATTATTTTGACAAGTAGTATATCTAGAGTTTTTATTTAATAGTGGGTGTGGGGGAGGAATGCGTGTGACATACCAAAAGCGTCTTTCATTTTTAGTTGTGATTGACTCATTAATTGTTCTTACGGCCGTTTACTTCAGTCAGTATGTACTTTATATGAAAAACTTGTTTACAATGTATATACTAGTTACGGCTCTTTCATTATTAATAGGCCATCATATTTTTGCTCATGTTTTCAAACTTTATAAAAAGGTTTGGCAATATGCAAGTATTGGGGAATTAATTAGTATTTTTAAAGCCATTACGATGACCATTGTTTTTACGGCAATTGCCCAATTTATTATCTTCCATGATATTTATTTCAGGGGCTTAGTGATAACATGGATGATTCATTTATTATTAATCGGGGGAACACGATTTGCATGGCGCTTATATCGTGATACCTATATAAAGCAAGATATGAATTTAAAACGGACACTTATTATAGGGGCAGGTTCTGCTGGAACAATGGTTGTCAGGCAGCTGCTACATAATAATGGAGCAGAGCTATTGCCGGTTGCCTTTGTTGATGATGACGTAAGGAAGCATAATCTAGAAATTATGGGTATTCCTATAATAGGTGGAATCCAATGTATTGAACAAGTTGTTAAAGAAAAGGAAATAAGAAATATAATTATTGCTATTCCTTCTTTAAACAAAAAAGAACTGAATAAAATTTTCCAAGAGTGCAGTAAAACAAAGGCAAAGACACAGATTTTGCCAATGATTGAAGACCTAATGAGTGGCAAGGTTTCTGTCAATCAGTTTAGAGATGTCCAAGTTGAAGACCTATTAGGAAGAGAGTCTGTACAACTGGATACCGAGAGTATTGCTGAAACTCTTAGTGGAAAGACTGTACTTGTAACGGGTGCAGGGGGATCGATAGGATCGGAGATTTGTCGGCAAATTTGCAAGTTTAATCCTAGCCAACTGATATTACTTGGTCATGGGGAAAATAGCATTTATTCAATTGATATGGAATTAAAAAATATATATAGTGGGAAAATCGAGATTGTTCCTGTTATCGGGGACATTCAAGATCGTGCGCGGATATTTGCTGTGATGGAAACCTTTAAACCGGATGTTATTTATCATGCTGCGGCCCATAAGCATGTACCACTAATGGAGTATAATCCGGTTGAAGCAGTGAAAAATAATATTTTTGGAACGAAAAATGTAGCCGAAGCAGCGGATACTTTCGGAGTCAAAACGCTTGTGATGATTTCTTCGGACAAAGCTGTTAATCCGACAAATGTAATGGGGGCAACGAAGCGGTTTGCGGAGTTGATCGTTCAGCAGATGGCTAAGCAAAGCAGGACGAAGTTTGTGGCTGTACGTTTTGGAAATGTACTTGGCAGCCGTGGTAGTGTGATTCCGTTGTTTAAAAAGCAAATTCAGGCGGGTGGACCAGTTACGGTGACACATCCAGAAATGACGCGGTATTTTATGACGATTCCAGAGGCATCGCGGTTGGTAATCCAAGCAGGAGCATTAGCCCGCGGTGGTGAAATTTTCGTCCTTGATATGGGTGAGCCAGTGAAGATTGTCGATTTAGCGAAAAATTTGATTAAGTTATCAGGGTATAGTGTTGAGGAGATCGGAATAGAGTTTACCGGACTGCGTCCAGGGGAGAAAATGTTTGAAGAACTATTGAATGAGAATGAGGTTCATAAAAAGCAGGTATTTCCGAAGATTCATATTGGCAAGGCTGTGATGATTGAACGGAGAATCTTAGATTATTTTATGGACAAGTATGAGAGTATGAGTAATGAGGAAGTCCGAGATTATTTGTTGATGGTGGCAAATAATAAGGTGGACGAAGAAGTTTATTCAGTGATGGTTAGTAGTTAGAGGTTCGTTTAGGGAGGTGTTTTGGATGAAAAAGGTAAGAAAAGCGATTATTCCAGCGGCTGGATTAGGAACTCGGTTTTTACCGGCAACGAAGGCGCAGCCGAAGGAAATGTTGCCGATCGTTGATAAACCAACGATTCAATATATTATCGAAGAGGCAGTTGCTTCAGGGATTGAGGATATTATAGTTGTAACGGGTAGAGGCAAGCGTGCGATTGAGGACCATTTTGATAAATCGTATGAGTTGGAAGAGACGTTAGCGAAGAAGGAAAAATGGGATTTGCTAGAGGAAGTGCAGGGCATTAGTAATCTAGCAAACATTCATTATATTAGACAAAAAGAACCTAAAGGGCTTGGTCATGCGATTGCATGTGCGAGTCGGTTTATTGGTGATGAGCCATTCGCGGTGTTATTGGGAGATGATATTGTTCATTCACCTGAGAAGCCTGCTTTAAGGCAGTTGATTGATGTGTATGAGCGGTTTAATTCATCGGTTATTGGTGTACAACAAGTGCCAGATGAAGATGTTTCGAAGTATGGGATTATTTCGGTGAATACTGGGGAAATTGAAAAGGATGTTTTCCGAATTCATGACTTGGTGGAAAAACCGAAGCGTGAAGAGGCTCCATCTAATTACGCGATTATGGGAAGGTATATTTTAAGGCCGGAGATTTTCCATGTGCTCGATAATGTGAAACCAGGTGCTGGTGGAGAGATTCAGTTGACGGATGCTATTAAACTGTTAAATGAACAGCAGATTGTGGTGGCTCACAATTTTGAAGGAACTCGACATGATGTTGGGGATAAGTTTGGATTTATTAGAGCGACGATTGAGTTTGCGTTAGAACGGGAAGATTTAAGAGAAGAAGTTTTGGGTTATTTGCGGGAAGTCGTTACGATGGAGAAGGTAGGTTTATAGAATAATCTCATTGACCATACTGGATAGTAAACTATTATCCAGAGGTGAAGGGAAATGAGAAAGCGTATAAGGAAGTATTTTCGGAGGTTAGAAGTAAAATATCTCAAACCTAAAGGTTTTACATTACTTGAAGTTCTTGCCGTCATTGTAATCATGGGGATTATCGCCAGTATTGCGGTTCCATCTGTTTTTGCAGCAATTGATAAAGCAAAAGAAGATGTATGTAACCTGAATACATCGGATATTGAAAAAAGGTATAAGTACCATTTGGTGTTTGAAAATAAAACACATACCGATGAAGTCTTTTATCAATACCTTTTACAATATGGTGGAGATTTATGTCCAACAGATGGGGTAATTAGCTATGAAGATGGTGCAGTAAATTGTAGCATTCATCCGAAAGATACAGATCCCGATGATGGAAAAGATGATAATAAAGAGGCTCCGTATTTGTAGTATTTAATATCCTTTTATTCATCGAGCAAGTAATTCTTATCAAGTGGTTAGGGTGTAGAGATCCCTAACCACTTGATTTTGTTGTGTATTAGTTAATCAATCTAAATTAACGAGGTGATCTGATGGATTCAAGAATAATCATGTATCAGACAGAAGATGGTTTAACTAAAATAGAAACAAATTTTGATGGTGACACTGTATGGCTTTCAATAGATCAAATGGCAGAGCTGTTCCAACGAGATAGAAGTGTAATTGGTAAGCATATAAGAAATATTTTTAAAGAAGGTGAGCTTGAAAAGGATTCAGTTTGGGCAAAATTTGCCTACACTGCAGCTGATGGTAAAACCTATCATGTTGACTACTATAACCTGGATGTTATAATCTCAGTCGGTTATCGGGTAAAGTCTCTTCGTGGTACACAATTTCGTATCTGGGCAAACAGTATCTTAAAAGAGTATCTTAAAAAAGGGTTTGCTATGAATGATGACCTCCTTAAGAATGCAGGAGGAGGCAATTATTTTCAGGAACTTCTTGAACGCATTAGAGATATTCGCTCAAGTGAGAAGGTCTTTTATCGACAAATACTTGATATTTATGCAACAAGTATTGATTATGATCCAAGAGCATCGGAATCAATAGAGTTTTTTCAGATAGTACAGAATAAAATGCACTATGCAGCTCATGGTCACACAGCTGCAGAAGTTGTTTATATGCGTGCCGACGCAGAAAAGGAATTCATGGGAATGACATCTTTTGATGGTAAGAGTTTAAGAAAAGCTGATGCCTCGATTGCCAAGAATTATTTAAGTGAAGATGAGATGGAGATTTTGAATAGATTAGTTACTGCTTATTTAGAATTTGCTGAGCTACAGGCAATTAGACAAAGACCTATGTATATGAAGGATTGGATAGTGAAATTGGATGACTTCATAAAAATGAGTGGTAGTGACTTGCTAAATCATGCCGGAAAAATTAGCCACGAAAAGGCAAAGATCAAAGCAGAATTGGAGTACCAAAAATATCAAGAACGTAGCAAAGATCAATTAACGAAAGTTGAGAGAGACTTTATTGAACATGTGAAGACTACACAGAAACAGCTTGAACAAGGCAAAGGTAAAAACCGTGGGAGATAAAAAAATGTCGACCATCTTAGAATAGCTTTTGTTCTTAGTGAAAAAGATAGGGACAGCTAGAAACGTTGAAAATACGGAGTTTTGGCGGATTTGTTCCTATGTTCCTAAGAATTCGGTAAAAATGTACTTGATTGAATGGATATTTGGAAGTCAGAATGGTTAATAGATGACCACAACATATTGTGTTAAAATCAGCAAAAAATCATGAAAATATACAATATATGGGTTTTATCTATATAACATAGTACCATTTTGTTAGTATATAAAGATAAAATGGCTAAAATCAGGTGTTTTGACTTTTGAAAACGTTGATTTGACGGGGTTTTTGGTAACCTAAAATTTGGAAAAATATTGAATGGAGTTGAGGAACTGACTATCGTAATCAGATAAGATGCTGGAAGCCTTGCGGGATAAGGGTTTGAGGCGTTTTTAGTGAGATTTATAGATTGATTGAATGGTATATATAATAGGAAGAAACTCGGTTTAGAGTGGTGTTTTGGTAAATATCTATTTCGTATTTGTTTGGTAGATTGAATAGATATTACGAGGTGAGTATCGTAATATGATAACAATACGCAATATGTAGTGTTAAAATTCGATTTATAACAACGAAACATACTATATATTGATTTTTTCATCTATTTCTCATATTGAATATAATATCCGAGGTGAGTATTGGAATTTGATAAGAAAACACAATATGTAGTATTAAAATTTAGTTAAATTCGGTAAAACATACTATATGTTGATTTTTTCATCTATTTCTCATATTGAATATTATATACGAGGTGAGTATTGGAATTTGATAAGAAAACACAATATGTAGTATCTAAATGCAATTTTTAATAGTCGAACATACTATATATTGATATTTTTATCTATTTCTCATATTGAATATTATCTACGAGGTGGCTATCAGTAGTAGATAACAATTTTAGTGGTTTAGTAGTTAGTTAGAGGTAGATCTTCTTATTAAGTCCTAATCTACTAAAATATTAACCTAACTAGGGAAGGAAGTCTAGAAGATGGAGTCGACAAAAGTGAAAGAAAGAATATTCCTCTCTTCACCGCATATGAGTGATGAAGGTTATGAAATGCAATATGTTAAGGAAGCTTTTGATACAAACTGGATTGCACCCCTTGGTGAAAACGTAAATGGGTTTGAAAGAGAGCTTGCTGAGAAGGTTGGTTCTAAAGCTGCTGCAGCACTGTCTTCAGGAACAGCCGCTATTCATCTAGCTCTTAAAGCTGCAGGAGTCGGAGAAGGGGATATTGTTTTTTGCCCAACACTTACTTTCTCTGCTACTGCAAATCCAATCATCTATCAAAATGCTATTCCTGTATTTATCGATAGTGATTATGAAACTTGGAATATGAGCCCAAAAGCATTAGAAG
The DNA here is from genome assembly GCA_016841285.1 of Guptibacillus hwajinpoensis. Lineage (GTDB taxonomy): Bacteria > Bacillota > Bacilli > Bacillales > Bacillaceae_J > Schinkia. The sequence continues at coordinate 17,701 of JAENZK010000007.1, forward strand.
AAGCTTTTGAAAAGTATCCAGAAGTAAAGGCAGTACTGGTAGTTCATCTATATGGCTTGTCAGCAGATATGGACAAGATTATGGAGATCTGTAAGAAACATAATGTTGCAGTAATAGAAGATGCTGCTGAATCTCTAGGTACTTACTATAAAGGTAAGCATACAGGTACTTTTGGAGATTATGGCATCTTCTCTTTTAATGGAAATAAGATTATCACTACTTCTGGCGGAGGGATGCTTGTTTCTAATAATGAAGAGAGAATTGCTAAGGCGAGATTTTGGGCCACTCAATCTCGGGATCATGCAAGACATTATCAACATAGTGAATTGGGATTTAATTATCGGATGAGTAATGTTGTTGCCGGGATTGGTAGAGGTCAGCTTAGGGTATTAGATGAGAGAGTTGCCAAAAAGAATTACATTTTTGAGTTCTATAAAAGAGAGCTTGTTGGGCTTGAAGGTATTGAATTCATGCCTAGTAATAAGTGGAATGAACCTAATTATTGGTTAAGCTCAATGGTTTTAACTGGAAAGGTTAGACCAATTGATGTTATGGCGGCTCTTGAGAAAGAGAATATCGAGTCAAGACCTGTTTGGAAGCCAATGCATATGCAGCCATTCTTTGAGAAGTATGATTTTGTTGGAACGAACGTATCGGAGAGGTTATTTGACAATGGTATTTGTTTGCCCTCTGATACGAAAATGACGGATGAAGACTTAGAAAGAGTTATAAAGAATATTAAAGGGTTGTGGTTATAAAATGATTAATTCAAAAGGTGGTATTTATAGAAGGTTCTTAAAAAGACCGATGGACTTCATTCTTTCTTTGATTGCTATTATTGTTCTAAGTCCAGTTTTTTTAGTGGTTGCAATTCTTGTGAGAACTAAATTGGGTAGTCCGGTACTATTTAAACAGAAAAGACCTGGACTTAACGAAGAGATCTTTATGATGTATAAGTTTAGGACTATGACGGATGAGAGAGACGATAACGGAGACTTACTTCCAGATAGTGTTAGGTTGACGAAGTTTGGTAGACTATTGCGATCTACAAGTCTTGATGAATTACCTGAACTATTTAATATTATTAAGGGTGATATGTCAATTGTAGGGCCCAGACCTTTAGCTGTTGAATATTTACCTTATTATAATGAAAAAGAAAGAGTTAGACATAGCGTAAGACCGGGACTATCGGGTTTAGCGCAAATTAATGGTAGAAATACTGCGGATTGGGAACAGAGATTCTATTATGATATTCAATATGTAAATGAAATTAGTCTTATTGGAGATATTAAAATCATATGGTGTACAATTCTAAAGGCAGTTAAAAGAAGTGATATTGGTGAACGAGGTGTGGATTCACCGCCAGATTTTCATATTTATCGACAAAAATCACTGAAGGAGGAAAAGTAAAGTGAATATTAAAGGAAAAGTTGTTACTTTGAGAGCGATGGAAGAAGAGGATCAAGAACTATTAAGAGAAATGGTTAATGATCCAGAAATAGAGAAACTAGTAGGAGGTTATTCTTATCCAGTTTCAAGAAATCAGCAACAAAATTGGTTTAATTCAAATTCTAATTCTCAGAATAATATAAGATTAATAATTGAGACTAAAGAAGATGGTGCGGTTGGATTTGCAAATATCGTTAATATTGATTGGAAGAATAGAACTGCTTTTCATGGTATAAAAATTGCTAATAAGAAATTTAGGTCTAGAGGGATTGGAACTGATACTGTTATGGCAGTAATGAAATACGCATTTGAGGAATTACAATTAAATCGACTAGATGGCACAATAATTGAATATAATGAACCTTCAAGGAAATTATATTGTGATAAATGTGGGTGGACTGTAGAGGGTGTAAGAAGAAAAGCGGTATTCAAACTTAATGAATACCATGACGAGCTAATCGTAGGTGTATTAAAAGAGGATTATGAAAGATTAATAAAAGAAAATAATTATTGGGATATTTAATTATGTATAGCGAGATCGGCAGCGAATTTTGGCTGGAAAAACTGCAAAAAACATCTAATATTACATTACCTAATTGGTTATCTAGTTTTGGTGAAGCAGCCTTAACCACTTCTGGTAGAGGGGCGATTACTTTATTATTGCAACAGGTTATTCCTAAATATAAAACTGTACTGTTGCCTTCTTATATATGTGAATCTGTATTACTTCCGTTTATTGAAAAAGGGTATAATTGTTACTTTTATGAAATTAATGAGGACTTATCCCCAAATGTTGATAGCGTTATGTCATTTCAAAATATTGGTGTATTTCTTCACATGGGGTACTTCGGTTTTCAAACAAATTCCAATCTAAAGGATGCTCTTAAACATTTAAAAAAGGACTCGACTATAGTAGTAGAAGATATTACGCATACACTATTTTCTGCATTTAGTAGATTTGAGTATAACGATTTTTATGTTGGAAGTATCAGAAAGTGGTTTGGGCTTCCTAGCGGAGGTATTTTAGCTTCTTCAAGTAGGAGTATTAATGGACCTATACTAAGAAATGATAACTTTTCAAAGATAAGAACCGATGCTTTATTTAATAAAGGAAAATATATTAAGTTAGAAGATGCTGATTTAAAAGATAAATTTTTAAATCAGTTTTTTGAGGCAGAGACAATAATAGATCATGATGTGGCGGCTTATTGTATAGATAGCTTTTCGGAGGGATTGATTACTTTATTAGATGCCGATAAATTGTTACAGAAAAGAAAAGAAAATTTTAATGAATTGTCAAAGGGGTTAAAAAACTCAAATTATTTTGAGCCCCTATTCTTTGAGTTAAATGAAAATGTTTGTCCTATGTTCTACCCAATTCTAGTTAATAATAGAGATCAAGTGCGGAAGCATCTCACTCAAGAGAAGATTTATTGTCCAGTCCACTGGCCTATTCCTGAACAAGTTATTGAGAGGGATTTTAGTAGTGCTTTATATATATATAATAATATCCTTTCAATACCCTGTGACCAAAGATATGGTATAACCGAAATGAATAAAATAATCTCAATTTTAAAGAGTATGTAGATTTGATTAATATTATCAATAAGGACGGGAAGTGAATAAATGTTATCTGTCAAAGAAATAGATAAGCAAAGAAAAGCAGAATTTGATGTGTCAGTAATCAAGTTTGATGAAATAGAAAAATGGGACAAGATTGTAAAAAGCTTTAGTAACTTTGATGTGTATTATCTTTCTGATTACGTTAAAGCCTTTAAAATCCACGGAGATGGGGAACCGACGCTATTCTATTATCAAGATCAAAATATCAAAGCTATGAATGTAGTAATGAAAAGAGATATTTCTGTAGATAAAAGCTTTACTGGTAAAATACCCCCTAATACTTATTTTGATATAGCAACACCATATGGTTACGGCGGTTTTTTGATAGAAGGAAAAACCACTGAAGATAGCCTTAAAAACCTTGATGACGAATATAGCCACTTATGTAAAAAAGAGGGGATTATATGTGAATTTGTTCGTTTTCATCCTGTTCTTAATAATGTGGAAGATTTAAAATATATTTATGATATCTCTACACTTGGAAAAACTATTACAGTAGATTTATATTCACGTAATCAGATTTGGGATAATCTAACTAGTAAAAATAGAAATATGATTAGAAAAGCTAAAAAATCAGGAGTTGAGATCTACTGGGGTCGCGATCCTAAATTGTTTGATCAATTTATAACATTATACAATGCAACAATGGATAAGGATAATGCAAAGGATTTTTACTATTTTAAGAAGGATTTTTATGATAGTGTCCTTAATGTTTTAAAGTATAATTCTCTTATCTTTTATGGTAGGTACGAAGGTAAAATTATATCGATGTCGATGATTTTGTATTCCAATGAACAGGTTCATTATCATTTATCAGCATCTGATAGAGAATATCAGTACCTGGCGCCAACAAATTTATTATTGTTTGAAGCTGCATGTTGGGGATGTGTGAATGGATTTAAAACCTTCCATTTAGGTGGAGGACTTGGAAGTAAAGAGGATAGCCTTTTTAAATTTAAAAAGGTATTTAATAAGAATTCAAATAGTTTTTTTTCTATTGGAAGAAAGGTATTTGATAAAAATAGATATGATGAATTGGTATTAATAAGAAAAATGAAGGTTGAATTTGATACGCAATCTGACTTTTTTCCTTTGTATCGTTCGATTTAATGTGATAACCTCCAATAATCCATAGAGAATTCTCTATAGTATGTATCTCTAAAACATTTCAAAAAAATAGTATTTATCAAAGCTTTTATAATGTGAAAATTAGAGAGGATAGTTAGCGTGAAAAAAACATGGCCAGAAGGAAAAAAGGGCGCACTTAACTAAGGCCTTTAAAGATCTTAAAAAAAACCTTTAGTTAGGCTACAGAAATAATATCAGTATCTTTAATTATGCCAAGGGAAATCAGAAGTTTTGCTGCTTGCTTAATAGCTTTCTGCTTTTGCTTTTCCACCATTTCTTGTGGCATATCGATTTTATACAAATCGCTTGGATTCCATACTTCGCCAGTAACAAACATATTGTAAATAGCGGTGAGTATCATCCTTGCAATCGCAATAATAGCTCTTTTTTTTCCTCTCCTTTTAGAAATGCGTTCGTACTTGATTTTGTAGTAAGGAGACTGATCCGATTTCACGGCTGCATGGGCAACTTGTACCAATGCAGGTTTGAGGTAGACACCGGCACGTGTAATCCGGACAGATTTCTTCTTACCAGCTGATTCATTATTACCAGGTGTTAATCCCCCCCAACAACATAATCGCTTAGAGCGGGAAAATTGGGACATATCTATACCTATCTCGGAGATAATGGTGATGGCCGATGTTCTGTTAATCCCCGGAATGGTACAAAGAAGACTAATAGCACTTTCATAAGGTTTGGCCAACTCATCTAGTTTTTCATCTATTTTGGCAATGGCATCCGTTACGAAGTCAAGGTGGGAACGAACCATTGTCATCCGCTCTTTTTGCGGCTCAGTTATTTGATACCCTTCAATAGATTCAATCACGGAATCAGCCTTTTTCTTCAATTTTCCATGGAGTAAAGAGGAACAGTATTCCGGATCAAAGGTATCAGTGGAAATCAGATAGTCCGTGAGGGAAGAGGCAGATTTGCCAAACATGTCAGATACGACAGCGTCAAGGGCTACATTACAGACGGTGAAAGCATTTTGAAAACGGTTCTTTTCACTGCTTCTAGTAGAAATCAACTTATAACGATAGCGAGTGTATTCACGGAGAATACGAATTGGTTTATCAGGTATATAACTTCCCGGGACTAAACCAAGACGGAAAAGGTCACCAATCCATTTGGAATCTTTTGTGTCATCCTTATTTCCTTTTACAGCCTTCACCCATTTGGGATTGGCGATAGTGATATTGATGGCATCCTCCAAAAGGTTATAGACTGGCACCCAATACTTTCCGGTTGATTCCATACACACATCAAAGCAATTGTTGTCAATGAGCCATTGTTTGAATTGAAGAATAGAGTTGTTAAAAGTAGAGAATCTTTTTTTGGAATAGTGGGGAGTAATCCCCTGTGAAGTAATGAGTGTGGCAACGAGAAAAGTCTTATGCACATCGACGCCACAACAAGTAGGATAAACAACCTTCATGGCACATCCTCCTTTCAAAAGTGAGGAGAAAGACATTGACTGAACCATCACACATTTAACGAAGAGTTAAGAACAATGATTAGCGTGCGGTCTAATAGAACCACTTATTTGTGCTTGAAAGATGATTCTTACACTGGTTTTTATACTGTTTTAAACTGAGAAGTAATCTACGACTCACCCCATCGTGCTTTGTAGTATATCTTCTCCATAAATTAATCATAACAAAAAGTGGTGTAAGCCGCACACCATTTTTCATTACTATTTGTGCCGCCAGCGGTAGCGGCGGAATGGAGGTTTTTATGAAGAAAGATGTTTTAATGATTACACATTTTATTCGAGGTTCCATTGAAGGAAGGTTTGAATATATAGCAAGTAAATTAGTTGATGTAGGATGTAACGTGGAAATGGTTACATCGAATTTTTCCCATAATTTAAAGAAAAAGAGACAATTTAATGATTTCGAACATTTCCCTTTCCAATTGACGATGTTAGATGAACCTATCTATAAAAAGAATGTTTCACTGGAACGATTTTATAGTCATTTTATTATGGCTAAAAATTTAAAGAAGTACTTATACAACAGAAAGAAACCGGATGTTATTTATTGTTCAATACCCTCTTTAGATGTTGCAAAAGTAGCTGCAGACTATGCAAAGGATAATAAAATAAAGTTTATAATAGATATTCAAGATTTATGGCCAGAGGCATTTAAATTGGTTTTTAATATACCAATTATTAGCTCTATAGTTCTATATCCAATGAAAAAAAAAGCAGATTCTATCTATAGCGCAGCTGATGAAATTGTTGCAGTATCTGAAACTTATGCACAAAGGGCTAGATGTGTAAATAACAAAAGTACCACAACTCACAGTGTTTTTTTAGGCACTGAACTATCTGCATTTGATAAATTAGTAAAAGATAATTCATTTCATAGAAATTCTAAGGACGAGTTTTGGTTAGTTTATATAGGTACTCTGGGACACAGCTATGACATTGAAACTGTAATAGATGCTTTAAAAATTATTAATAGTAAAGGGATAAAAAACTTTAAATTTATTGTAATGGGTGATGGGCCTCTCAAAAGTAAATTTGAAAAGTACGCTCAAGAAAAGGGGATAAATGCCAAGTTTACTGGTAGTCTTCCTTATGATCAAATGGTCGGGATATTAAGTTCATGTGATGTTGCTGTAAATCCCATTAGTAAAGGAGCTGCTCAAAGTATAATTAATAAACATGGAGACTATGCAGCTGCGGGGTTACCAGTAATTAGCACTCAAGAAAGTAATGAGTATAGAAAATTGGTAGATGAATATCAAATGGGATTAAATTGCAAAAATAGTGACGCAGAGGACGTGGCAAGAAATATTCTATCATTATATAAAGATCAAACTATGAGAAAAACTATGGCACAAAATAGTCGAAGACTTGCTGAAGAAAAGTTTGATAGGAAAAAGACTTATCAAAAAATAGTTGAATTAATTATTAATTAATTGTGTATCCTTTTATATTAAATAGACATCAAGGAGGAAAAAATGGGAAAGTACTTGATATCAGGTTACTACGGAAAAGGTAATGTAGGGGATGAGGCTATCCTGACTCAGATTATCCGTCAAATTAATAAGATTGATAACCATTCAAATATTAGTGTGATTTCTGGAAATCCAGAAGCAATACAAAATGATTATGATTTAAATGCTATTAATTTAAAAAAACCAATAAAGGTTTTACGAGAAATAAATCAAGTGGATTACTTAATATTTGGTGGTGGAGGTCATGAATTTAAATATATAAAATTACCAATTTATATTTTTGTAACTTCATTATGGGCAAGAATATTTGGAAAGAAGGTTATTTCCTATGCAATTGGTATTGAGCCATCTAATAAAATAATATCAAAATTTTTGGCTAATATAATATATAACTATTTAATTAATTTAATTATTGTTAGGGACAACCAGTCCAAAAAAGCTTTAGAGGAATGGGGAGTGCGTAAAACTATTCATGTAACAAGTGATCCGGTTTTAAACTATATCTCTGCTGAAAACTATTCTGATCACTATCATGACTATAAAAAGATTATTAAAAAAGATGATAGTAGCAAGATGGTAGCTCTAAGCTTTAATAATAAGGAGCCCCACCTAGGAGTACCTGAGTTTTCGAGAATCATAAACTATTTCCTCGACCTCAATTGGAAAGTAGTTTTAGTCCCAATGTGTGAGAGCGAAGGTGATATAGAAATCATAAACCAATTATCAAAAATTCATCAAAATGAAAATCTAATATCCATTAAACATATTTTGTCAGTTGATGACATTAATTCTTTAATTGGCGAATTTGATCTAGTTATAGGGATGAGGTTTCACTTATTAATATTCTCAGCTCTAAATGGGGTTCCATTTATGTCTCTAGCTAATAAAGTTAAAGTAAATGAGCTAACCAAAAATTTAAAACAGGTGAATCTTATAGAATTGAATATTGAACAACTAGAAGAGAAAATTTCCAATTTTATTACCGATAAAGAAAAATACAAGGATTTTTTATTAGAAGGCTTAAGTGTATTACAGAAGGAAGAAAAAACCAATCAGGAACTACTCCTATCATTGATATAAATTGTTTGCTTCAACTTCGTTCCTAACAAGAAGTAATTTAGTATATCAAAGGGAAATAGAAATATGGAATGAGTGAAATTATGAACTACACTTTATTTAGTTTGATTCTATTTCAAATTTTTCAATTAGTATTGGCATTATCGGGTGTGACCTGTTCGAAAAGACGAATAAATATGATCTTAGTTATTCAGGTCCTATCAATAGCCTTTTTTTATGGAATGAGAGGTTTAGAGATAGGGGCTGATACTGATGTATATGTAAGTTCTTTTTTAAATAACCATTATTGGATGGAACCAGGATTTGTGATTTATAGTAACCTTGCAAAGATTATATTGAGAGATAATTGGGGATTATACCTAACTTCCATTTCCTTTATCATATTATTGTGTCTTGCTTTATTCTATAAAAAAACATTTAAAGGAGAAAATTATAAATATTTAAATATTGCCTTTTTCCTTACGACCTTAATGCCATATTTTATATTAATGCAAACTAATATAATAAGGCAGGGTATGGCAATTGCTATACTATTACTAGGGTTTGCCATCTTATTAGTTAATAATAAAAAGTATGGTTTGATATTTATATTGATTAGTTGGACCTTTCATTATTCAATGATATTTATATCAATGATTGTATTATTTATTTATTTTATTAGGCTTAACAAAACTTATACACTAATATTGATAGTCTTTAGTTTTATGTTTTATCTACTAAATGCTCATCAAATTGTTTTTCAAATGTTTGATAATGGCTATTTGACGCAGCGAATATTTGGGTATCAAACCTTACAAACAAACAATAGTGTTTTAATAAAGTTTGCCTTTTATTTAGTAAATTATTTTATAATTATTTATTATTCTAAAATAGTTAAGGATAGGATTTATCATGTAATTGAAAAGGTCTATTCAGGCATTTTATTAGGTGCATCTTTTATATTATTTACAGATGTAACTGCAAGTAGAATAATGGGAAACCTAGATTTTATATTGCCAATTATATATATATATCCTTTATTTTATATTAAAGCAAAAAGAGTAGGTCTTTACACAATAACTATCATGTTTATTTTATATTATTTAGTCAACCTCTTTTCTACTACTATGAAAATTAATTTTCAACTATTGTAAAGGGAGAATCTCCGATAAAATATTTTCGGTTTAAAAAAATAAAAATTTGGTGAATTTATGTCATTAGAAAAAGAGTTATTTTCAAAGTTTTCATTATTATTTATTATGAATGGTTTAGGAAAAGCCTTCGTCCTGTTTACGAATATTCTTTTAGCTCGATATTTAAGTGTGGAAAGTTATGGGGAATTTATTTATGTCTTGTCTGTTATAACTATGATGACGTTTATTACTAAATTTGGCTTAGATCAGGCTGTGTTGAAATATGTTCCAAAATATGAGGTGAATGGGGAAGAAAATAAAATCAGGAGTTTTAACTCCTTTATTGTAATTTTCACTTCATTAATTTCTATCTTATTAATCACTATTATAATGATAAATCCTGATTTCTTTGCCACTTATATACTAGGAAACATTAATTATCGAGAGATTTTATCTTACCAACTCTACTTAGTGTTATTTTTAACATTATTAAATGTTTTGGCATCTATATTTCAAGCAAGAAAAGATATTATGACTTATTCAATTTCATTAAACCTGTTTCAAAATGGTTTATTTCTTCTATTTATATATTTGGTAAGCATATTTAACTTTGTAAACTTACAGTTAGTTATTTATTTGAAATATGCAAGTCTTATAATGACTATTATATATTTATTCATGAAAATCAAAAAGAAAAATTGGATGGGTAGCATTAAAAATATTCATAAAGAAGAATATAGTAGGGTAATTAAATTCTCTATTCCAATGATGTTTGTTGGTGTGATTGGAATAATAATTATCCAAACTAGTGTTTACCTAACTGGTTATTTTCATAACCCAAGAAGTGTTGCAATATTAAATAGTGCTTCTCAAGTAGCGATTGTTGTTAGTTTTATGCTTCAAGCTATCAATCAAGTGTTTGCCCCATATATTTCAAAAATGTATTACGAAGGAAACCTGAAACAACTAAATAATCTATATAGCAAAATAAATTATTTTATGATGTTTTTTTCTATTGTTTTTCTTGTTTTATTAGTCGCTTTTAAGCATGAAGTTATGAGTATATTTGGACCTGAGTTTTTAATAGGAGCTAACGCAATGATTATTATTGCAGTTGGTCAAGTATACAATGCACTTACAGGGCCATGCGAATATATGTTAACAATGACAGGACACCAGAAAGCGAATTTAATGATTAACATAATTACATTAATTGCCGTGGTAGTTAGTGGGATTATTTTAATACCTTTGTATGGATACATAGGTGGTGCTTTATGTACTTCTATTTCATTAATTATATCTAATACTATTAGAGTATGGGTAATGTATAAGAAAGTTGGAATAGTGCCATTTAAAATCCATTATAGTAGTTAATGGTAGAACTACATTTTTTTATAAAGACGTCATTAATATTTTTCAAACTTTATAGAAGAGGTTAAAGAAATGGATATAAATGAGGGATACAATATGATAAAAACAGTAACTGTAATTGGAGCAAATGGTACGATGGGGTGTAATGTATCTGGTATATTTGCTTCTTTTGGGGATGCGAAAGTGTATATGGTATGTCGCTCAATGGAAAAAGCACAAAAGGCTGTAGAAAGAGCAGCTATGTCAGTAAGAGCAGATGCTATAAAGGAAAATCTAATACCAGCAGACTATTCAATTCTTGAACGTTGTGTAAAAGAATCGGATTTAATATTTGAAAGTGTTGCAGAAGATTTGAATGCGAAATTAGAGGTAAATTATAAATTAGCAAAATATGTTGATGAAAATAAGATAATTTGTACTGGAACATCAGGTTTATCAATTAAACAACTTGCTGAAGTATTTCCAGAGTCAATTAGACAAAATTATTTGGGTGTTCATTTTTATAACCCACCATATAATTTAATATTATGTGAGTTAATTCCTTCTGAGTATACAGACAGAAGTCTTTTTAATAATATAAGAGATTATGTGACAAATACCTTACACAGAACAGCAGTAGAAGTAAATGATGCTCCAGCATTCCTTGGTAATAGAATCGGATTTCAATTTATTAACGAAGCCCTTCAATATGCGGAAAGATATAAGGATAATGGTGGTATTGATTATATTGATACAATTCTTGGACAATTTACTGGAAGGAGTATGGCCCCATTAGTAACATCTGATTTTGTTGGTTTGGATGTCCATAAAGCGATCGTAGATAAACTCTATGAAAATACCAATGACTATGCTAGAGATACTTTCATCATGCCTGAATTTGCAATTAATATGGTTAATAATGGTCTATTGGGTAGAAAAACAAAAGGTGGATTATATAAACTTGAAGTATCAAAAAGTGGTATAAAAAAGAGAATGGTTTATGATATCGCCTCGAACACTTATAGAGAAGTAATAAAATATAGTTTTCCATTTGTTGATGGTATGGTAAATGCTTTTAAAGTAGGTGATTATAATACTGCATTTAAAGTGTTAATTAATAATCATTCTATTGAAGCAGAAATTTGTATTGAGTTTCTATTAAAATATGTTGTCTATTCTTTAAATGCAAATAATCTTGTTGGTACGAGCTTACATTCAGCAGATGACGTAATGGCAACTGGTTTTAATTGGTGTCCACCGCTTGCTGTAATACAAGCCTTGTTTGGTGTAGAAAGTTTTAAGAGTTTAGCAAAGGAAAGATTGAGTAATGATCTGTTGAACCAAATTGACTTAGATATGCTTCTAAGCAAAGTGGGGGATTCTAAATACGACTATCGTAGATATTTTAAAGCTAAACGCTAGATAAACTACTACTACTAACAATGGAGATGTGTAATATGGAAAAAGTATATATATTAGGCGGAGCACAAACAGATTTTGAACGAAATTGGACAAAAGAAGGTAAAAACGTTATAGCACTGTTAAAGGAAGCCATTACTGATGGCTTTGAAGATGCAGGTATTTCGTTCGAAGACATTCAGCAATTAAATAAAGAAAATAGAGTCGCAAGCTTTGTCGGAAACTTTATTGCAGAAGAATATATCGAACAGGGTCACCTAGGGGCATTGCTTACGGAAGTTCATCCAGCTTTCTACGGTGTACCATCTGCAAGATATGAAGCAGCTTGTGCATCTAGTTCTGTGGCACTCGATGCTGCGATCAACAAGATAAAATCTGGAGATTATGATGTAGCAGTTGTTGTTGGTTGGGAATTAATGAAAACTGTTGATTCAAAAACTGGAGGCGACATCTTAGGAAGAGCAGCGTACTATGAGAAAGAAGGAAGAGGAATAGATTTTCCTTTCCCGAAATTGTTCGGAAAGCTAGCTGATGAATTAATGATTAAATATCAGTTAGATGAACAACGCTTCATGGATAGTCTTGCTACAATCTCAAATAAAAATTACAGTAATGCGAAGAGAAATTCAAAGGCCCAAACTCGTAATTGGTTTATGAATTTAAAACAAGCTCAAATGAGAGGTACAGATACGAATCCATTAGTGGGTGGAAGATTAGCTGTATCTGATTGTTCACAAGTGACCGATGGTGCTGCCGTAATTGTTTTAGCATCTGAAAAATTTCTTAAAGAAAATTATGATAAAACAGTTCCGGTAGTAAAAGGATACGGTCATAGAGTTGCACCTATGTCATTCGAAAAGAAAATGAAGGATAGTAGTAATTCTTCATATATTCTTCCTTGGACAAGGCAAGCAGTTGTAGATGCATATAATCGTTCAGGCTTGACAGTAGATGATATAGACTTCTTTGAAACCCATGACTGCTTCACTTCAAGTGAATATGCTGCAATTGCATCTTTTGGTATTACTGAACCAGGAAAAGAGTTTGAAGCGATAGAACAAGGAGTAATTGCTTTTGATGGATCCAAGCCGATTAATCCAAGCGGCGGACTAATTGGCTGTGGCCATCCCGTAGGAGCCAGTGGAGCAAGAATGTTCTTAGATTTATACAAGCAAATTTCTGGAAAAGCAGGAGGCTATCAGTTAAAGAAAACTGATAATGGGATAATGCTTAATATTGGTGGAAGTGCAACAACAAATTATGTATTTATAGTAGGAAATGAGAAATAATTAAAGTAGTATCAATGGGCTAATGATATCGCGTGGAATCAGTAAAATAAATGTTCTCCATTTTTATTAAAAATCTATGATATGTCGATACCTCAAAGGCAGAGCAGGAAGTAGGCAGGACGGCAAGCAGAATTTTATTGCTATGTGCCGAGATGCTTGGCGGTTTGAGAAGAATTATAAAGAATAGAAGTATTAGTAAGAGTTTTTGGTATTCACCCGCTGGGCCTAGAGGGGCTTGGCGGGTTTATTTGAAGTTTACATTATAGAGAATAGTAATTTTAATTTTGTCAGAATGGCAAGTCATCATCACTTACAGGTAACGGCGGTGACGTTTGGTACTGCTGGTTAGCAAACGGATCAATTGGAATGACATTTGAATTATGCTGCTGCTGACTAAACGCCTGTTCTCTTACAACATCCCACCGCTTGAGAATTCCTGTTTTATTAAAGGTAGTAGGCCGGCCGCAGGATTCACAAAAGCGAGCGTCACCGGGGTTCTGATGATAGATTGTATCGATTTGGTATCCGTTAGAGTCAAACTCGGGTTCACCTTCACAAACATTATACAAAGATATTCCACAAATCTTGCAGTGGCCGGCGTTTGTACTGAACACTTCATTCTCACAACGAGGGCACTCCACCACACGCATATTTTCATCAACTTGTACTCCATCATCGTAGATCATAGTATTAAAACCTCCAATTGATTGATTTCTGCAAAACCATATTCCTTTATGCAAGTTTTCAGTAAATCTTCATGCTTTTCTATCTCCTGCTTCTGCGCCGAATCGGCTGTAAAAACGATAAGCGAGTCATCATCCCGGATGGCTTTCGTACCGGAAAGGGATGAATAGCCCTCTTGGTTTTGTTCCCAAACATATA
>JAENZK010000412.1 GCA_016841285.1 Guptibacillus hwajinpoensis
AGCAGCCCAAGCACATATACAAATTTTAAGCAGTAAAGCCAAGGGAAAAATGGTGTTGAAAATCACTGAAGACTAAATAAGGGTTGGGACACGGGGTCGGGAACTGTGTCCCATCTATTTTGGTTCAGTTTTTTCCTACATACATCAATATAGCATCCCGAAGAAATTGTGCTCCCTCTTTCACTCTTTTGTCATAGTAAGCTTTAAATCTTTCATCGGCTACATACATTTCAGCCAGTCCCGCATGTGCATCTTTAGAGTAGTCAGACCAAGAATACATTAACCATTCTTTGTGTTTGGCAGCAAGTTCTTGTGCCAGTTCGGACGCAGGGTCATCAGTAGCAATCGCTTTTTCAAGTAATTCCAAAACTTCTTCACCTAACTTCGTCATAGCTTGATAATCTTTTTGGGACATTCCCCTCAGTTTTGCATTGCTTGCATCCACTGTTTTATCGCCATATTTTTTGCGAATTTCTTGGCCATATTTCTCTTCGTTATCATTGATTAAATTTTCTTTGAATCCTTCGAATTTTTGTTTATCTGTCATTTGCAATTTTTCCTCCTTAGCGGCAATGGTTTTCTCCACTGTTTTAATAAGCTTCTCAAGTCGATCACGTTTTTTCTTCAGATTGGCAGAATGACTTTTTAAAGCTTCTGTTTGATTAAAGTCAGGCTGATTGAGGATGTCTATAATCTCTTCCAAACTGAACTCCAATTCTCTATAGAACAATATTTGCTGAAGTAAATCAACTTCTTTCTGTCCGTAAATTCGATAACCGGATGAATTTATCCTTGCAGGTTTCAAGAGTCCGATTTCATCATAATAACGAAGTGTCCGACCACTTACCCCTGATAACTGTGCCAATTTGTTCACGGTATATTCCATAACAGATTTCCCTCCTGACAATTCTTATGATAAACCCTAACGTTGCGTAAAGGTCAAGAGGTAATGAGCTATAATAAAAAGCTATGGATAATATCTGAGAATAAGAATGAGTATATGAATAGCTTAATAGAGAAATGAAAACTATAATGGTTTAAAGCAAATAGAAAAGTAATTATTGTTAATTTCAAACATAGAAATTATATTGAATCTTAAATAGGGAGCGATCTAAATGGATGTATTGGAAGCAATCAAAACGAGAAGAAGTATAAATAAGGTAAAGGATACTCCTGTTCCAAAGGAGTTGGTTGAAAAAATTCTTGAAGCAGGTACATATGCTCCAAATTATCACCACACCAATCCTTGGAGATTCTTTGTTTTAACAGGAGAAGGTAGAAAGCATTTAGGGGATGTGTTTGTTGAAATTGAAAAATCAAATCTTCCCGAAAGTGAACTTGAAAAAAACAAGGAAAAATTAGAAAAGCTGAAAAATAAACCATTAAGAGCACCTGTAGTCATCGCAGTTGGTATAGAGCCCTCTGATAGACCAAAGGTTTTAAAGAAAGAAGAATATGCTGCTGTGAATAGCTGCATACAAAATATGTTACTAACAGCCCATAGTTTAGGCCTTGCCGCTATTTGGAGAACGGGAGCAAGAACTTATCACCCAAAGGTAAGGGACTTTTTCAATCTCTCCGAAAACGGTGAAATCGTGGCATTCATTTACCTTGGATATCCCGATATGACTCCACCAGAAAGAGATAAACCCCATTTTAGTCAATTTACTACGTGGATTGGGGAATAATTGCGTATAAGAAATTTGAGAACATCATTTCCAGAGCTTAAAGGAAATGGTGTTTTTTATTTAAATTGGTAATATTATGCCAAATCCCCATTCGTTTTGGTAAAATGAGGTTAATATATGTGTAAGGAACAGATATGGGGGAACTCTGATGAAAACGATAGGACTAATAGGTGGAATGAGCTGGGAATCTTCGGTTGAATATTATCGAATCATAAATGAAGAGGTTAAAAACAGATTAGGTGGCTTACATTCGGCGAAATGTCTTTTATATAGCGTTAATTTTGATGAGATCGAGCGGTTCCAAGCCGAAGGAAAGTGGGAAGAAGCTGGTAAACTATTAGGCGATGTAGCCCAGTCGTTAGAAAAAGGCGGGGCAGACTTTATTGTTATTTGCACAAATACGATGCATAAAGTAATAGATTATGTTGAAGAAAAAATAAAGATTCCTATTTTACATATTGCTGATGCAACGGCTAATCAAATAAAAAAGGAAAATCTTGAAACGGTGGGACTATTAGGTACAAAGTATACAATGGAGCAAGACTTTTATAAATCGCGAATAATGTCAAATGGTATAAAGGTTTTGGTACCTAATGAAACTGAACGGGAAATGATCAACAAGGTTATATATGAAGAGTTATGTTTAGGTAAAATACAGCAATCATCAAGGGATTATTATAAGAATGTGATTAAGAACTTGGTTGACAATGGTGCTGAAGGAATAATACTTGGCTGCACGGAAATTGGATTATTAGTTAAACAAGAAGATTCAGAAGTTCCTTTGTTTGATACCACAGCAATACATGCAATTGAATCCGTTAATAAAGCATTAGATAGGTAAAGGGTGAGGAAACGGGACACAGGGTCGGAAACTGTGTCCCAGTATCATATTAATTAAAATTCAGGGGTGGATAAAATGCCTATTATCACAGTCAAATTGGCAAAAGGTAGAACAATTGAACAAAAACAGCAATTTGTCGAAGCCATTACCAAAGAGGCAGTAAAAACTTTAAATGTTAAAAAAGAATGGATTACAGTATTGTTTGACGAATATGAACGAGAAAATTGGGCAAGTGATGGACAGTTGCATTCGATTAAATTTGGTGATGGTTTTGGGAAGCAAGGAACGGAATGAAGGGTATGAGGTATTATAGTGTAAAACTAAGGGATTAAAATTAGTGGGGTAATAAAGCGATGGATAGAAGGATCCAAGAATTAATTGATGTGGCAAAAACAAAATTTGGATTAGATAACTACCATTTACATAGTCATAGCTTCGTTCGGAGGATAGATATCTTTAAAAATACAATCTATACACTATCCATGGAATGGTTTCCTAATCACGAAACTGTACACGAGGATGATGATTCAAATCCTGAAGGTACAGCCTGTATTGATATAAACGTGAACAGTCGTAAAGTTGAAAGTGCTATTTTTGTTCAGGGAAAAACATATGCAGAAAATGGAGTAAGGTTCGCCAATCTTAATAAAGCCGACATCATAAAATGGGTTGAAGCTGAAACAGAATTATCGTATAGGAAGCAATTTCAACTGCATAAAGAAGAGGAAGGGAGTCTTCTTTTTACAGAATGTATCCATGGTGTTGCAGTCTCCACTTCAGGATCTATTGAAATTACATTTGATC
>JAENZK010000413.1 GCA_016841285.1 Guptibacillus hwajinpoensis
ATTTGCATCACTTTAATCATTAATTCAAATTTATCTATTGGAAATTCCTCTATAGGCGCCACATACTGCAACCCTGCATTGTTGAATAAAACATCTAGTCGGTTATATTTTTCAATAGTTGCATTAATTGCCTGTTTAATATCTTCCTCTTTGGTTACATCTACTTTAATATCTAAACAGTCATATCCCTTATTTTTCAGATCTTTAGTTGCTTCTTTTAATTTCGCTTCATCTATATCTGTAAATACAACTTTTGCCCCGTTTTTTAAGAATTCCACACCAATCTGATGTCCAATTCCACTCGCCGCACCTGTAATAAAAACAACTTTATTTTCAACCATTTTGATTCCTCCAATGAATTTGATGTCCCAATCATTCTAAATTATTGTAATACCTCAAATTTCAGGTCACCTCTTCTTTACAATGATACTGGCATCATCTCTGCCACTATTGATAACTCCCAACTATTTTTAAAGCAACAATCGTGCCAGCTTAATAAATTTACTGTATATTCAAAATTAAGCAAATTATCTAAAAGGTTAATCTGACGCATATTCACATTGTTGAAAGATTGTAATATCATTTTTAATTACATAAATATATACACTATTTTTTAAAATTTTCTGTTTGAAAACGCTTCCATTTTAGCGGAATTTTCCGAGAAAACGGAAAATATATTCCGCAAAACTGGAAATTTATTAACCAACTTCATCATTAAAATTTCAAAAAAATGTATTACTTTTGCTATAATAATAGGTAGTTAGAATAAAGCTTTTATAGGAGTGGACTTCGTGAAAACGCTCTCAAGAGAATTTCTAGAAAAAATTATTAATTTATTGACTGAACGGATTGTAGTTGTTGACCGGGAAGGCATAATTATGTATATGGATAAAGCATATTGTGATTTTATTCATACGACCCAAGATAAAGTAATCGGAAAACCAGTACAAGATGTCATTGAAAATTCAAGAATGCATATTGTAGTGAAAACAGGTAGAGAAGAAGTCCAAGAATTTCAACGTATCAATGGTAGTGTAATGGTAGCAAATCGCTTCCCTATTGTTATTAACGGAAAGGTAGAAGGTGCAGTTGGTAACGTTATATTTCCCGATCCTGAACATTTAAGACACTTTAAAAATAATATTCAACATTTAGTTAACGATTTAAAATACCTCCGCTCCGAAGTAGAAAAAGATCTCAAAAGTAAATATACATTCGATGATTTGATTGGGGAAAGTCCCGCATTTAAGAAGGTAAAGGAATTTGCAAAAGTAATTTCCGGCGGTGATTCATCCATCTTAATTACTGGACCGTCCGGAACAGGAAAAGAATTATTTGCAAATGCAATCCATAATAGCAGTTTACGAGATACCTGTCCATTTGTTCCAGTAAATTGTGCGGCTATTCCTGAGGAACTTTTGGAATCCGAATTATTTGGGTATGAAGATGGTGCTTTTACTGGTGCGAAGAAGGGCGGTAAAAAAGGGTTATTTGAAGTTGCAAATAATGGAACAATTTTTTTGGATGAAATAGGGGATATGGCTTTAGCTATGCAAAGCAAATTATTGCGGGTATTACAGGAAGGAGAGATACAACCAATAGGTGGACAAAAAATCATCCCTATTGATGTACGAATTATTGCGGCAACCCATAGAGATTTAGAAAAAATGGTAGAAGAAGGTACGTTTCGCCAAGATTTATACTACCGGATCAATGTTATAAAACTAGAGGTTCCTCCCTTACGCGAAAGAAAAGAAGATATTCCATTACTATCTGAAGCGCTATTAAAGAAACTGGAAAAAAGGTTTTATCGAAAAGGAGTTGCCATTTCACCAGAGGTGATTGAACGATTACAGCAACATTCGTGGCCCGGGAATGTCCGCGAACTGGAAAATGTTCTAGAACGAGCTATTAATGTATTAGATAATAACACAATTGAATTAAGTGACTTACCATTATATATAAGAGATCAAAAAACTGATGAACCCAATTCCAATCAAAGTGAAGGACCATCATCAAATCGCGAATGGAATTTATTGACCCTACCCATTCAGATTCAGCCATTAAAAGATACATTGGCTTTAGTTGAAAAACAAGTAATTGAAAAAACACTGGAATTTACTCATGGGAATAAGTTAAATGCAGCAAAGTTATTAGGAATTGGAAAAACTAGCTTGTATGACAAGTGCAAAGCGTATGATATTAAATAGTCGACTCCTTTACAAGAAACATAAAAAGGCAAGAAATAATAATCGTTAAAAAATATGATCCCTTTCATTAGGGTCTTTTTTTATCCATCTATGATTTTTGTTTTTACATTTAGTTGTGTGAGTTCATAATTCTTGCCTACTCAGGTTGGCTTACTACTTTTTTTGAACTTTTCTTATTAATTAAGTAAATGCTAAATACGATAAGCAACATCCCAATCAGGAGAGCCAGTGTAAATGGTTCCTTAAGGAAAAGAGTGCCCGTAAGTACAGCAATTAGTGGGACAAGAAATGTGTAAGCACTGACCTTTGCCGATTCACCAACATTCATTAACATATAGTAAAGGCTTGTTGCTACCACAACACCTAAGATACTGCCATAGAGCAGGCACAAAATGTATGGCATATTCCAAACGATACCCTTGATATTTTCAGTATATATACCAGCAACCGTTAAGAATGCACCACCGATAATATTTTGTAATGCAACCATCCATAATCCATCCACAAATTTACTTGTCTTTTTCACAAAAACTGTACCAATGGCCCAGGCAATCCCTGTTATTAATGCTAAAGTGACTCCTAAAAGAGAAATATTGCCGGTAAATCCATCAAAACTAACAACGACAACTCCTGCAAAACCCACCAAAATACCAATAATCTTCTGGGCTGACAACGATTCTTTTAGCCACATCCAAGCGAGCAGTGTCACTACAACGGGCTGCAAATAAACAATTACGGTATATAAACCGGAAGGCAAATACTGAAGACCGAACGATTGAAGACCCATAAAGATAACTACATTAAAAATTGCGGAAATGACATAAAAAGACCAGTTTTTTCCCCATTGAACCTTGTTCTTTTTCGGAAGCAGAACTACCGCTAATAATACGCCTGCCAATAATGCCCGCATGCCTGCAAATAAAACTGGCTCGGTATATTGAAGCGCAATTTTATTGATTGGCCACATGAATCCCCATAAACAAACAACTAAGGCAATGCTAATCATTGCCTTAGGCTTCGAAAGTTTCCCCAACGTTGATCAATCCTTCCAATGATGTATCCATCCATTCATCTATAATACGCCTTGTTCAACACTTTGAAAATCCAA
>JAENZK010000414.1 GCA_016841285.1 Guptibacillus hwajinpoensis
TCCATTTTGACTGATATGGAAGAAGCGGGAGACGAATTCTTGGTGAATCCAAATACTTCCTTTGTTAGCTTTACTGGATCTACGGCGGTTGGGCAGCATATTGAAAAAGCAACTGCGGGATCATTTACGCCAAAAGCTTTAGAATTAGGTGGTAATAACCCGCTTGTTATATTAGGAGATGCTGATGTTGATTATGCTGTAGATATGGCTGTTTTTGGAAAATTTATGCATAATGGTCAAATCTGTGCAATCACAAACCGAATTATCATTCATGATGATCTATATGATGCCTTTGTTGAGAAATATGTTGAGCGAGTAAAAGGATTAAAGGTTGGCGATCCAAAAGATCCTTCAACTGTAATCGGCCCAATTATTAACGAAAAACAGGCTGATAAAATTACGTCTATCGTTGAACAGGCTAAAGCTGATGGAATAAAGCTGGCTATTGAAGGAGAACGAAACGGAAACGTTATTTCACCATTTGTTTTTGTTGATGTACAAAATGATTCAACATTAGCACGTACAGAAGTTTTCGGACCTGTAGCGATGATTATACGTGCAAAGGATGACAATGATGCTATTAGATTAGCAAATGATACAGAGTTTGGTTTGTCATCTGCGATTATTACGAGTGATCTTGAAAAAGGGGAACGTCTAGCACTTGAAATCGAATCTGGTACGTCTCATGTTAATGACATGCCAGCTGTTTTAGAAAGTAATGTACCATTTGGCGGCGTAAAGAAAAGCGGTACGGGACGCTTTGGAACAGATTGGATTATCGAAGAATTTACAACGACAAAATGGATTTCTGTTCAAAAAGAAGCTATAAAGTATCCGTTTTAATTTAATATACTTTTATGTAAAAAAGAGACAGAACTGTCTCTTTTTTTGTCTTTTGTTTCAAATACAAAATAATAGTATTTTGTAAAAATCAACCAGTTGGGCGATACAATTTTTTCTATTTATTTTAGATAATAGATTTATAAAAAGTTAGGAGGGTTTATTATGGAACAAAATTATGTAGCACTTCTCAATGGGAAAATTATTACAGTTGACGAAAAAGATACAATTGCAGAAGCAGTATTACTTGTAGGAGATCGGATAGCCGCTGTGGGAACGAATGAGGAAATAAAGGAAATGCTCCCTAAACATTGTGAAACGATTGATTTAGGTGGCAAAGCAGTCATTCCAGGAATAGTAGATAGCCATGTCCATACGGAGTTGACAGTAAATAGCTTGATGAATGCGGTAAATGCTCAGACTCCACCTTACACTAGTGTAGAACAAATATTAAATGTAATCAAAGAACGTGTCGATAAAACCCCAAAAGGTCAGTGGGTTATAGCTAGAGGATCAAACGCACTCCCTGAGAAACTATTAGAAGCACGTCTACCAACGAGAGAGGAACTAGATAGGATTGCACCAGAAAACCCAGTTATTTTTAACATGGAAGTACATGTAAATGTGATGAACACCTTAGCTATTGAAAAAACCGGTTGGAAACAGGAGTCATGGCTTCCTAATGGAGCAACCTTAGGAAGAGATCCACAAACTGGTGAATTAACTGGTGTCTATACAGAGGGATGGGAGAAGCTACCCTTAACTCCATGGGGCTATGATAAATTATTAGAGGCTTTGCGCTTTGGTACTTTGGAGCATTTTGTTTCCAAAGGTGTTACGTCTGTTCATGAACTACCTTATTCTATGGATGGTATACGTGCATGGCAACAGTTGAAACGAGAGGGAAATTTACCTTTAAGGGTAAGGCTATATTTACAGCACCCTGATTTAATAAATATCGACAAAGTTTTATCAATTGGTCTAGAAAGTGGATTCGGTGATGAATGGTTAAGTTTAGGCGGTATAAAGCTTTTTGTAGATGGTGTAGGTCTTCACGCAAATTTACACCCGATGTTTGATGCTAAATATACACAAGAGGAATTTAATGAACTTGTTTATAAAGTCCATTCATCAGGACTTCATCTATGGACACACGTAGCGGTAGAACAAGCGCTAGAAATGGGACTTGAAGCATATGAATATGCTTTGAAAAGGCACCCAAAAAAGGATCATAGACTAAGATTAGAACATGCAGCTGAACAACTCAATCAGCATTCTAATTGGGAAGAGAAACTTGAGCGAATGAAACGGCTCGGAATCGTGCCAATAATGACCCCTCATTTTACTCACTGTTTACCTAATTTTGTTTCTCCGACTTTACGGAACTATATTAATGAAGGCTTTATTTTACCTGGAAATTCGGATTCAACTGGGTCTCAGCCTGAAGGTTGTAACCCTTGGTATGGTATTTGGGTAGCTGTAACACAGGAAAATTACTATGGGAAAAAGAGATATCCCGACCAAGGAATTACTCCTTTACAAGCAATAAGAATGTTTACACTTTGGGGTGCATGGGGAGGTTTTGAAGAGAAAATAAAAGGTTCTATCGAGCCTGGAAAATTGGCTGATATTGTAGTACTTGGTGAGGATCCTTTAACTTGTGACCATGGTGCACTCAAGAATATGCCAGTCGAATTAGTAATGATTGGAGGTAAGGTTAAAACAACTAGTTCAACATTTTCCGGATTAACAGTTTAATAATAACATAATTAAACAAGGCATTAGCATGGCTGGGAAGAATGTTTCAATAAACTAAAATTGAAACAGTATCCCAGCCATTTTATATCCCTACATATAGTAATTATTCTTCTAGATGTTATTAATTTTGTAACATAATTCGGTACGATTGGAAACCTCAAGTTTACGGTAAATGTTTAATAGATGTGTCTTTACAGTATTAATACTTATAAACAATTCATTTGAAACTTGTCTGTTTGAAAGACCTTTTTGTACAAGGTCTAGGACCTCTGTTTCTTTGCTTGTTAGCAGGCCAATCATGTTGTTAGGTTCTTGATAAATCAAATTTCCATTAATAAAATTAAGATGTTCTAAATCTAATGAATTCCATATTCTGTTGGAAAGAAATTTTGAGATAAGTTCCATTTTTACCATGTCTTCAGAAGAAAAAGGTTTGTCATTCTTATTACGAGTAAATGTAAAAAAACCGTAGATGTTAGTTTTATTATATAAATACATCGTCATTATATGGTAATGGTGATATTTTCTTAAAAAGTCATTATACAATTCTGTTTTTTCGTAGTTTTCCTTAGAAATTACATCGAATATTCTCAATACAGTTTTTTCTTTTGAAAGTGAGATATTTTTGTTCCTCGGATGCCAATATACATCTAATCGATGATAGTGTCTGTTATACTCATCTATGGCTTTTCTATCAATATTTAATTGTGATAT
>JAENZK010000415.1 GCA_016841285.1 Guptibacillus hwajinpoensis
AGACGTTGCCACAGGATGTGGCGTTCTTAGTCTTTGATCCTCTCGAAAAACTACCACTGAAAATCTGGGGCATCCGCCGGAACCTTTAACTTTATTCTGTAGGAATTTGCCACCCAAAATGGAGTACAGAATTGTATTCAACCCACCACTTTTGTATGGGGGACATACTGAATAAAGTTATTCTAGAGTTTCTTGCGTTTGTTTTTCAAAGTTTAATTTTAAATGGGTAACAACCACCTTAAGAATCGCGAGAACAGGAACAGCCAAGATCAAACCAACAATTCCTCCTATCTCTTCACCAGCAAGTAAAGCTAAAATGATCACAACAGGGTGCATATGAAGGCTTTTCCCAACAATTAACGGGGACAGGATATTTCCTTCAAGGAATTGCAAAATACCTATTATGATTATAACAATAATGACCATTTTTATAGAAATTGTCGAGGCTACTATGATCGCTGGGATTGCCCCAATAATCGGTCCGAAATAAGGGATAATATTCGTTACCCCAATAATACTTCCTAATAATAGCGGATAACTCATATCCGTGATCCAAAGTGCCACTGTTGCAATAACACCAATAATGATACAAACAAATAGCTGACCCCTTATATAATTCCCAAGTGATTCATCGATATCCTTTAACAGCTCAATCCCAGCTCTTCTCCACTTTCTTGGCGTCATATACCAAGCTGCTTTTTTAAATAATGTAATATCTTTTAACAGATAAAATACAATTAATGGTATAAGACCGATTAGAACAAGAGAATTTAGCAACCCTTTTAAAAACGACATTACAGATGATATGAATTGGTTCACAGCGGTTTCAACACCGCTAATTCCTTGCTCAATTCGTGTGTGAATTTCCTCCGGGAAATTCTTCGTTTGAAAATCAATTTCTTCAATCCAGGTGCGGTATGTATTCATTAAATATGGTAGATTTTCACTTAAATCCTTTAATTGTTTGATTACTTGCGGAAATATTTTATAAAGACCGAAACCAATTCCTCCAAAAAACAGCAAATAAATACCTAAAATAGCAACTGATCTAGGGATCCCACGGTTATGAAGAGCTTCCACTATTGGAAGTAATAAATAGGTGATAAAACCGGATATAATCACTGGTAGAAAAACAGTTAAAATAATGCGGTAAATAGGTTCCCAAATTGGAGTCAGCTTGAGAAATACGAAAATGCATAGAAAAACAATTAATAATGTAGCAGCTCGTATTAACCATTTATAACTCCTAGGAAATCCCATAGAACACCCAACTCCATTCCCTAATCTCAAATATAGTTAAAAAGGCTGAGGTTTCAGCCTCAGCCCTTACAAATAATTTATTTTCGTTAAAAGATAGCCTTAGAAATGCGTTTTCGCATTCTCTTCATCGTCCGGCGATCCATTAAATCAAAGTTCCCTTTACTCATAGTATAAGCGGCTGCACCAATTCCTAAAGCTAACAGCGATGTCATTGTTTTATTCATAAGAACCGTCACCCCTAGAAGAAAGTTTACATTTCTAAACGCAAATCCTCTTCTGAAAAAAGATCATCTAATGAACTAAGCGTACCGTCCTCTTCAACTTGATGGGTAAATAAACGATCTTTGGTCACTGATAATTCGATAAAGCAATTCCAGCAATAATATTGGTTCACACCGATCTTTCCAATATCCTTACTGGCACAGTTAGGGCACTTCATCATAGGGTACTGTCACTCCTCTTTCCTTACAACAGGTCTTCTCATTTATTTTCATTTTCATGTAAATCAACGATCACGACGTTTTCACCTATCGTTAAAGGATTACTTGATTTAAAAACCTTTCGCCCTTCAGACATATCGGCAAAAAACCCGTCTGTCACTTCATACCCTATAATGGTTCCCAATTCTTCTTTAAAATATACATCTTCTACCAATCCTAGTTTATCACCTTCAGTTGTCACTAAAGGTTTACCGATTATTCTATCTTGGCCGGTTTCAAGAAAATGCATTCCCATCAACTTTTGAGTCATACGCTCTTCTTCTAATTCATTAGCTAACATAATCCCATCCAATCCAAAAGAGGAAATCTGTGAAAGAGGTATGTGTTTATTTTTTTTAAGTAGCCCTTTTGAATCCATTATTAACCCATTAACAGTACCCTTATTATCAAAACAAAGATCCAATACTTTTCCAAGTTCTTTCCCAGAACTTGTGTCAAAAACTGGTAAGCCTTTAATAGACGAGAACGTTCGCAAAAAAGGACCCCACCCCTCGAACATTCATACACTCGAGTCGACCGCATCCTACGGTCAACTCATACTTATATTACGGAATTTACATAAAATCATACGGTGATAATGTTTCCATGTTTTCGTTTTCAGGTTGTTGGACATCTACATCTTGAGCCACAGTTCCCTCAAAACGTTCAATAATTTTCTCCGACAAAGTCGTTTGTCTTAAACCTTCATCCTGACGCAGCACGCCACTTCTTAATGCGTCTTCTTCCCCGCATAAAATTAAATAATCCTTACTACGAGTAACAGCCGTATATATTAAATTTCTTCTTAGCATTCTGTAGTAACCCTTCACGATCGGCAAAATTACGATCGGAAATTCACTGCCTTGTGATTTATGGATAGAGCAGCAATAGGCATGGGTTATTTTATTCAAGTCTTGTCTCGTATACACTACTTCTGTTCCTTCATAGCTAATAATAATTTGATCCTGCTTCTCAACATTTTCTTTGGCATAAATGATGCTAACAATTTCACCAATATCCCCGTTAAATACATTGTCATCAGGCTGGTTCACAAGCTGTAGAACTTTATCTCCTACACGGTAAACAATTTCACCGAATAAAAGTTCCCTTCTACCATCAGCTTTAGGATTAAACAAATTTTGCAGCATTTTATTTAAGGCATCTATTCCGGCTGAGCCTTTGTACATGGGAGCAAGCACTTGAACATCCTTAGCTGTATATCCTTTTTTCAATGCATTGGCGCTTACCTGACGAACAACATCAAGTACTTGATCTTGTTTACATTTAAAAAAGGCCCTGTCGACTTTAGGTTTAGCTATATCCTCAGGAATTACGCCAACCTTCATACTGTGTGCTAAATCAATAATAGATGAGCCTTCTGATTGACGATATATATCAGTTAAACGAACAATGTCAATTTTTTCAGTTCGAAGCAAATCCTTAAGCACTTGTCCAGGTCCAACAGATGGTAATTGATCCTCATCACCAACAATGATCACCTGTATATTCTCAGGTAACGCCTTAAACAATTGGTTAGCAAGCCACACATCGACCATTGAAAATTCGTCAATAA
>JAENZK010000416.1 GCA_016841285.1 Guptibacillus hwajinpoensis
TCGAGTTCCAATATATGGAACGAAATTGACGCTAGGGCTAGTTGCTAATTTATTAGAGGAATCTGGATTGAAACACACTGGTCTTCTTAAAGAAATTCATGCGGATACTATTTTAGATTTTGAATATGCTAGTGTATCATTCTTTAGGACAACTCACAGTATTCCGGATTCGGTGGCAGTTGTAGTACATACTTCACATGGTGCAGTCGTTCATACTGGAGACTTTAAATTAGATCAAACACCAGCGGATGGCGTTCGCTTTGACTTTTATAAAATGTCTAAGATCGGAAGAGAAGGGGTTCTTTGCTTATTATCTGATAGCACGAATGCTGAAATCCCTGGTACTACAGGCTCAGAGAGTTCAGTTGGAGAAGAACTATGTGATTGTATAAGAACTGCAGATGGACGTGTGATAGTTGCAACATTTGCCTCTAATATTCATCGAATTCAGCAAGTATTCGATGCAGCCGTAATGACAGACAGAAAGATTGCAGTCATTGGTAATAGTATGAAACGAGCGATTGAAATCTCGATGGAATTAGGGTATATCGATGTTCCAGAGAATCTAATGATACCGATTTCAGAAATCGAAAAGTGGAATGATCAGCGCATTCTTATTTTGACTACTGGTGTGCAAGGTGAACCATTAGAGGTCTTAGCAAGAATGGCGAGCAAATCGCATAAGCAGACCTCTATTAAACAAGGCGATACCGTTATTATTGCAGCTTCAACGATCCCTGGTCATGAAAAACTTGTTTCAACAACGATAGACTTACTTTTTAGGGCAGGAGCTAATGTAATTTACGGACAAAGAAAAATTAATGTCTCCGGACATGCCAGTCAAGAAGAGCTTAAAATGATGATTAGTGTTATGAATCCTAAGTTTTTTATTCCCATTCAAGGGGAATACAAAATGCAGCGGGCACACGCTAGAATTGCTGAATCTACAGGAATGGATTCAGATCAGATCTTTTTAATGGAGAATGGAGATGTTTTTGAATATAAAAACGAACTGGCCCGATTAGCAGGCAAGGTTCCCGCTGGTAATGTGTTAATAGATGGATTAGGAATTGGTGATGTTGGTAACATCGTATTAAGAGACCGACGTCTATTATCGCAGGATGGAATATTAATCGTCGTAGTTACTTTATCAAAAGATAAGAATCAAATTATTTCTGGACCTGAAATCATTTCGAGAGGATTTGTATATGTCAGGGAATCCGAAGAATTATTTGATAAATCAAATGAAATCGTGCATCAGATCATCATTAAATGCATGAAAGATCGCACAATCGATTGGTCAACATTAAAAACAAGTATTCGAGAATCGCTTAGTCACTTTTTATTCGAGAAAACAAAAAGAAGACCAATGATTTTGCCTATCATAATGGAAATTTAGAAAAGCGGAAGCGCCCGTTAAGCGACGTATAAACTGGAGCACGTCGACTGAGATAAAGGAAACACGATGAGCTTACGAATCGATGTTGACTTATCGTAGGGAGGCGGGCGAAGTTTACGAGTCGCTGGGCGCTGGAGCTGGACAATGATAAGGTGAACTTTTTAGAACTGACCATATTTTGGTCAGTTCTTTTCTTTTATAGAATTAAATACTCTTTTAGGATTCATACTAAAGATAGTTTGATTTGAAAGGAGTTCTATTATGGCACATTACGAAAACAAACCGTCCATAGACCAAGGCGATTCAGATCAGGAACAAAAGGATGTTAAAGAATCTTTAGTTGATAAAATCCAACAACTTGGACAAACGAATGTACCCCAAATGGGGCAGGAATCAAATATACATTGTTTAACAATCATCGGACAAATTGAAGGTCATATGGCATTACCTCCGCAAAATAAAACGACAAAGTATGAACATTTAATTCCCCAAATCGTTGCCATTGAGCAAAATCCAAAAATTGAAGGGTTATTGCTTATTTTGAATACGGTTGGTGGTGATGTTGAGGCTGGTCTTGCTATCTCTGAAATGATTGCATCATTATCGAAGCCGACGGTGTCGATTGTTCTTGGTGGCGGCCATTCAATTGGGGTTCCCATTGCCGTAAGTGCGGATTATTCATTTATTGCTGAAACGGCGACGATGACCATCCATCCAGTTCGATTAACAGGTTTAGTCATTGGTGTTCCCCAAACGTTTGAATACTTAGATAAAATGCAAGACAGAGTGGTTTCTTTTGTTACTGCCCATTCTAATATAACCGAGGATCGTTTTAAGGAATTAATGCTCTCCAAAGGAAATCTGACCCGAGACATTGGTACAAATGTAGTTGGTAGAGATGCAGTCAAATATGGCCTTATTAACGAGGTAGGAGGAGTTGGAAAGGCAATAGCCAAGTTAAATCAATTGATCGAGGAAAAACGGATGTCTGCTCCGACAAATGAAGGTGAGATCCTGCAATGATCATGTATACGACAATGCCGCATGAATTAATTTTTCAAGAAAATCTAGATTCCTATTCTAAACAATCAATCATAGAGATCAATGGCTTATCTTTAGTAGTGGAGCCTATATCTAATGCAGAATGTCGAGTTGTCCAAGTATTAAGTACAAATCCATATGATTTTTTAAATAATGCTTATTCACCCGGATCAATTTTAATGATGAAGCCACAATTTTAAGTCATTTTATTAACATTATGGTATAATATATAAAAACTAACAAAGCAGCCTTTTACTCGGCTGCTTTCCTTTTTTTAACTTATAGATTAAGGTGATTGATATGGCAAAATCAAAGAAAAAAAGATCCGAAAAAAGAGCATTAGACTGGAAGAGGACTCTGACATATGAACTTGGAGGATTAATCCTTCTCGCTATATCGATTATTGCTCTTGCCAATATTGGAGGCTTTGTCGGACGAGCATTAATTGAGCTATCCCGTTTCTTTTTTGGGGAATGGTTCAGCCTATTATTAGTAGGACTCTTACTTTTATCGATTTATTTTATTATTAAAAGAAAATGGCCGCGATTTGCTACAAGGAGATTGGCTGGGGTTTATGTGATCATAGCCGCTCTTTTGTTATATTCGCATGTTGAAACTTTTGCGGAAATTAATAATGGAGCTCCATTAGGAAATCCCTCAATTCTAAAAAACACTTGGAGTCAATTTTGGGGTGAGGTCAAGGGAGGCTCTCCTCAAGCTTTAGGAGGGGGGATGATCGGTGCAATATTATTTGCCATTTCCTATTTCCTTTTTGATGCAATGGGCACTAAGATTATCTTTCTATTCCTTTTGATTATCGGAGTTATTCTGTTAACAGGAATTTCAATTCATGATGTTTTAACAGCGG
>JAENZK010000417.1 GCA_016841285.1 Guptibacillus hwajinpoensis
AACATTTTATCGAACAATTATCCACAAGTCGAGAATTTTATAATTTCCTAAACAATAAAAAAGACCACCTAAATAGGTGGTTACCTGAATCTTCCTTATAAAGACTATAATAAGCCATTTGTTCTTAAAACCTTAAGTGATAGAAGAAGATTAAATTTTTCTTCCGTGTTGTCCCATTTGAAATCCCCAACATCTTTGATTTTTTGAATTCTATATTTTAATCCGCTTACAGATAAACTTAATAACTTTGCTGTTGTTTGCAATTGACAATCATTTGATAAAAAAGTATAAAGAGTCCATGTCAATTCTGAATCATTTTCCTTATCATAAGTCAGGATATCGTTTAGCATACTCTTTGAAAACGATAACAATTGATCATTGGCAGAGCCAGCATAAAAAAGGTCAAATGATTTCAGGTCATCAACATAAAAGGTTTCACCAATCCTACCATTATTAGTTAACAATTGTAATGTATTTCTGGCTTCAGAATAAACATTTCTAAGCTCTTCAATTGAATAAGAAAGCCTACTAATACAGATGGAAACAGTCAATTTATTAAAGTTTTTTTGTAGTATACTATTAACTTCATCTACTATTTTTGTAATCTGCCATTTATCATTAGGAAAAATGATCGAAAGTATTTCTTGTTTTCTTTCTATTACAAGTGATTTTTTGTTAATGGACGACACTGCAGAATTTATGATGTTATATATCTTTTTACGGAATTCCAGAAATTTATCCTGTTGCAGTTGTTCCTTGACTCTAGGGTCTATTTCCCAAATCATTAGCTGGTGCTTTTTATTAAAATCATAGCCCATATATAATGCCCGTTTTTTTATTTCTTCGACAGGTTTTAAAGAATCAAGTAACTCATCAATAAATTCACCTTTCAACCTATTTTCCGTCTCAAGCTTTATTTTTTCCCTCGAAAAATCGAGTGCAATAACACCAGCCGCCCGTCCGGCCACCATCCGAACAAAATCGGACTCAGAATCATTGGAATGAACGACGGAAAGATAGCCCTCTAACTCATCACCAATTAAGATTGGAATAATAGTATGACTACTATTTTCAGATCTGCACCAATCCAGCGGTCTTTTTTCTTTCTCAATTCGCTTTAATATTAATTGTAATTCAGGGATTTCATTTACATAAGTACTTAAAGTAAAATCCTGAATTGAACTTTTTGAATCTTGTGGAAGCCACCATCCTAGTGATTTCAGATTTACATTCTCAACAATAATAGGATAATTTAGTAAACTGCCAACCTTTTCTATAACAAAGTCTAACCCTTTTCCGGATAGAACCATTTGGTTTAGCTGCTCATGCAAACTAGTAGTCTTGCTTAATAAATCATTTTGTCTTTGAATCCTTTTGTAGGCGACATCCAATTCTTCAGCAATTTTTGTTTCATTATAGTAATGGAGCTGTTCAGTTTTAAACTCATCTCCCCACTCCTCTAATGTTTTACCAATAGAAAAACATCGTTCATCACCACGGGCCCTGCATGAAACTTCTTTATAATAGATTCCCCTACCTAAAAGTTCAGTTGCATAGCCACCTGCATAACCTAATAATGTCCAGCAAATGGGTTCATTTGATTTCCCAAAATACTTTAAATGTTGTTCAACTTCATAGGAATCTCCCCAAACTGATTCTAAATAGTATTTATTATTATCTAAATCCATCTCTAAATTAAATAGATGGACATCTACTGCTCCCTGAAATTTATGAAGCTGTGCACCCTTTTTTATTAACTCGTAATCTGAAATAGTAGGAAATTTCTCTTTTTGGTCCTTTGCATCATGAACCCCACATTCCCAACCGTAACGTAACAAAAAACCTTTCGACCTTTCCATACCTAAATTCTCGATTAGATCCCGTCGTAAAGTACCATGTGCTTCAGCATTAAAAAGGATATACCGCTTTCCTTCTAGTAATATCTTACCTGGTTGTGACTCTAGTGCTGAATAATTAAACGGCTTTACTTCGCTATGTTGCATTTTATACCTCCTTTTAACTATATTTATCATTATATCCATAATAAAACACAATTTACCATAATATACAAAATATTCAATGAGATTGTAGATAAAAAAATGCGGGCCCTAATTAATAGAGTCCGCATTTTTTATATATTAAGCCGCCATTGATTTCTCGTAATTTCGTACCCAAGGTTTTAGCCTTGAGAATAACACGATAAATAATAGAGTCACTACGATTCCCTTAATCAAATTGAAAGGCATAATGCCTGCTACAATTAATCCTTTTGCTTCTGCACTGGACATTGCTGGTGCATTTAAGAAAAATGTATAAGCTGGAAGGATGATGAAATAGTTTAGGATGCTCATCATCACTGTCATTGTGATCGTACCAACTACAAGCCCAATCGTTAAGCCCTTAGTAGAGCGAATCTTTTTATATAAAAATGATACTGGTAAAATAAATAACAATCCTGCTAAGAAGTTTGCAGCTTGATCCACTGGAACCCCCGCCATTGCACCTTGAATGATATAGTGTAAAATATTTTTGATCGCTTCAACTGTAATCCCAGCAACCGGTCCAAATACGATTGCTGCCAACAAGGCCGGTACTTCACTAAAATCAATTTTTAAAAATGGTGGC
Source organism: Guptibacillus hwajinpoensis (assembly GCA_016841285.1). GTDB lineage: Bacteria > Bacillota > Bacilli > Bacillales > Bacillaceae_J > Schinkia. The sequence goes on from JAENZK010000417.1 coordinate 2,626, forward strand.
AGCCCTGGTAATGGAAAGTTAAGCATCATTAGTAAATAACCAATGGTTGATAAAACTGATACAATTACTGTTTGACGAATTTTTTGACTACTTTTGTTCATTTTTCTTTTGTCTCTCCCTTTTTTCGACCCAACCAACAGAAAGAGATTTTATTTGCCTTGCCCCATATAAAAAACCCACTCAATTAGTATGAGTGGGAAAATATGTGAACATACATAGGCAAATAAACGTTTATGCAATCTTAAAAATGACGTAAACGCTATACCTCCATCTTCTCCCATCCAGACTGTACTGTCGGCTTTGGAATCTCACCAAATCGTGCCTAAAAAGGCTCGCGGGCTCAGAAATAAACATTTCAATACCGCCGGTCGGGAATTTCACCCTGCCCTGAAGATTGATCGATATTTAATTAAGACTATTATACCAGTACATCTATTATTCTGACAACAGAATTGCCCAAATATTTTCCAACATTATTTTCGGCGGTAGTATTATACCTACTATGAACTAACAACCACTAATGGACGTCTGGTTGTATTAGATGTGTGTATATCAACGATTTTCACTCCTCACGACTAAATCTTTTATAGGATAGTGAACCTCACCAACTAAATCAAAGATTTTGATGGAGCATCCCTTATCTTAAATACAGTACAAAC
>JAENZK010000418.1 GCA_016841285.1 Guptibacillus hwajinpoensis
CCTTTATCTCAGTCGAAGACCCTCCAGTTTGTACGGCGATGAGCAAGGCGCTTCCACTTTTCTATCTGTCCAGCTCCGGCTCCTAGCGACTCGAAAAACTTCACCCGCTTCCCTACGATAAGTCAACATCGACTCGCTTACGCTTGTCGTGTTTCCTTTATCTCAGTCACCGTGCTCCAGTTTTTTCATCGCTGAACAGTCGCCTCCGCTTTTCTAATCTTCTTTGATCATTTCTTCGTATTGCTCAGCAGTCATTAATGAATCCAATTCTGAAGCGTCAGATGGCTCAATCACAATCATCCATGCTTTTTCGTATGATGATTCGTTTACTAATTCAGGACTATCTTCTAGATCACTATTGATTTCAACAACTTTACCGCTGATTGGCGCATAAAGCTCTGAAACTGTTTTTACTGATTCAACACTGCCAAATGGTTCACCGGTATTTATTTCTGCACCAACCTCAGGTAGTTCAACAAACACGATATCCCCTAATTCTGATTGTGCAAAATCCGTAATTCCTACACGGACTTTATCTCCTTCTAATTTTGCCCATTCATGCTCTTTTGAATAGCGTAAATCCTTTGGAATACTCAAGACAATCCCTCCATGGTCCATTATTATATTTTAATCAAATGCGCCTTGGCGTATTTGTGCCCAGATTTTTTCGAGCTCGCTCGAAAAACTACCTTTGAAAATCTGAGGCATCCGCCGGAGGCTTTAACTTTATTCAGTAGGAGTTTATCCCTACTGAGTTGAGTTCGAAATTTAATTATCCCACTACTTATGGAAGCGGAATACTTCTTAATAAAGTTAATCCTATCCAGTTAAGGATTGGTTTATAATAACAATTTTAATATATCGGTAAAATTTTATTGATTATAGCCACGTTTCTTTAAATTGTTCTTCATTAAAACCAACTGTAACCTTTTCACCGTCTGTTACGATCGGGCGCTTAATCAGCATTCCATCTGATGCTAAAAGGTCCAATAATTCTTCTTCGCTTGCTGTCTTTACTTTATCCTTTAAGCCTAGTTCCCGATACTTTTGACCACTTGTATTAAAAAACTTCTTTAGTTCCAGCCCGCTTTTTTTATAAAAGTCTTCTAGTTGGTCTCTAGAGGGTGGATTTTCAACGATATGTATTTCATTAAAGTCAATTGTATGACTTTCTAACCATTGCTTTGCTTTACGGCATGTCCCACATTTAGGATACCAATAAAAAGAAATTTTCATTCGTTCCCTCCTTCTCATTTTTATACTATATGAAAGTATAGAATTTTATGGATTATAGTATAAGAAAAAACATCGTAATTTTCCATTATGGGAAAATTACGTGTTTTTCTATTGAATATTTTATCATATCCTTTCAGGGATTTCATTCTTTTTAGGGGAAATCCGACAAAAAGCCCCTATTTAATAGGAGCTTTGTTTCTTATACGATATATTTTTGCGCTTCAATTACACTGGAGGCTGCTTCTCGTTTTTTCGCGATGACATTAATTGGAGTATGGCGTGTGAGTTTGCGAAGAGCGGACATCATAATCCGCTGCAAGTCACCTGATTCAGCGGCAACCAGTGTTTCTTTAGCGTGTGCCTCAATTTGATTGAACGCTTCTTGACAATAGATTTCGGTATATAAGATTTTTTGTTTATTTTTTTCAATGCCGTTTCTGGCAATTGCTTTTTCTGTACGTAAAAGGGCTGATTCCATCGTGTATATATTATTAACGATGTCGGCGATATTGCTTAAGATTTCCTGTTGTTTTTCGAGAGCAGGACCAAATTTTTGAGCCGCAAGACCTGCAGAGAGTAAAGCAATTTTTTTAGCATTTTTTACGAGATATTTTTCTTGCTGGAGTACACCGTCACCAACTTCTTCCGGCATCATCATCATGATTTCTTCTTGAAGTGCCTGCGCTCTTTGGAGTAGTGAAAGTTCACCTTTCATCGCCTTTTTGAGCAAAGTACCAGGAACGATTAATCGATTGATTTCATTTGTTCCTTCAAAAATTCGGTTGATGCGGGAGTCACGGTAGATTCTTTCAATCTCGTATTCTGCCATAAAACCATAGCCACCATGAATTTGCACGCCTTCATCCGCAATATAATCAAGTGTTTCTGTACCGAAAACTTTTCCCAATGAACATTCAATCGCATATTCGGCAATCGATTTGGCAACGGCTTTTCCATCATTTACTTCAGTTGATGATAAGGCTCCTAAACGATCTTCAAATAACCCGACTGTCCTCCAGACAGAGCTTTCCATCGCATATAATTTTGTTGCCATGCTCGCTAATTTTTCTTGAATTAACCCAAATTTGGCGATTGGAGTTTTAAATTGCTGTCTTTCTGTTGCATATTTGGCTGAAAGCTCAAGGGCTCGTTTTGAACCGCCAATCGTCCCGACAGCAAGCTTATATCGGCCTACATTTAAAATATTAAAGGCAATCACATGCCCTTTTCCGACTTCGCCTAATACATTATAAATCGGTACAGGTACATCCTCCAAAATAAGTGTACGGGTGGATGAGCTTTTAATCCCCATTTTCTTTTCTTCCGGTCCAGTCGAAACACCCGGGAAGCCGCGTTCAACAATAAAAGCGGTAAAATGCTCTCCCTCCACCTTTGCATAAACAATAAAAATATCGGCAAAGGCCGAATTCGTAATCCATTGCTTTTCGCCGTTTAAAATATAGTGTGTTCCTTCAGGGTTAAGTTTGGCTGTCGTTTTCGCACCAAGTGCATCCGAACCTGAGCCTGGTTCTGTAAGTGCATAAGCAGCCAGCTTTTCTCCTGTTGCCAGCTGTGGTAAGTATTTTCGCTTTTGTTCTTCATTGCCGAAAAACACAATCGGTAAAGAGCCGATCCCGACATGGGCACCATGGGAGATCGAAAAACCTCCTGCAACAGAGAATTTTTCAGCAATAAGGGCGGAGCTGATTTTATCAAGCCCAACTCCTCCGTATTCCTCTGGAACGTCGGCGCCTAAGAGGCCAAGTTCCCCGGCTTTTTTTAGTAATTGCACCGATTTTGCGAATTGGTGATTTTCTAACTCATCAAGATGGGGCAGAACTTCGTTTGTTACGAAATCCTCCGTTGTTTTGGCGATCATTTTATGTTCTTCAGTAAAATCCTCTGGGGTATACACGTTTTCATATGAAATATCATCTATTAAAAACTGCGCTCCTTTGATGAGCTCGTTCGTCATATTCATTCCTCCCCCGGAAATTTCGGTCGCTTACCCGTAAGTTTAGTGGGCTTACCCGGAAATT
>JAENZK010000008.1 GCA_016841285.1 Guptibacillus hwajinpoensis
CTTGGCGGTTACGGTGGAGTTGGTGGCTACGGAGGAGTTGGTGGCTTCGGAGGAGTTGGTGGCTTCGGAGGAGTTGGTGGCTTCGGTTCTCCTTACTTCGGCGGCCCCGGCTTTTACTAAAACCGAGCCAGAGGGTCGGGTTCTCTGGCCCACCACAACTATGTCCCACTATTCTGACAACTTCACAATACTTTTTTGATAGTTTACAAGGGAAATTTGAGAAGGTATGATGATGAAGGTGGACAAAGATTTTTAAATTTAAATTTTATTTATTGCAAAGGAGTTGATATTTTTTGGGTAACCTACCATGTAATGAACCCGAACCCAGTTCGACCAATGAGGAAATCATTCATTACCATACAACAAGAAGCTTGATACCATTTAAAAATATCAACTTCCTATATTTAGATAGGTTTTAATGGCTTCCTCTTAAAGACGAGGAGGAATTTTCAATGTTAAAAACTTTTGTTACGAATGAATTTGGAGGAATTCAAGAAACAGCGGAAATCGTCAAAGGTTGCTGGGTTAATTTAATATCTCCAACTGAAGAAGAAATTAATTATACTGCTAGTCAGCTACAGATTCCGCTGGACTTTCTCAAAGACCCTTTAGACGAGGAAGAACGTTCAAGGATTGAAAAAGAAGACGATAATATCTTAATCATCATCAATATGCCTCTGGTCATAAGGGATGAATTTGAAAGACCAATTTATGATACGATCCCTTTAGGTATGAACCTTACAAAAGACTGTTTTGTTACTGTTTGTTTGAAGGATAATCCGATCTTTCACCTTTTTTCTCAAAACAAAGTAAAGCAATTTTTCACTTACAAAAAAACAAGATTTGCCTTGCAAATGTTATATTTAATAGCAACTTCCTATCTTAGATACCTTAAACAAATCAATAAAAAAACAGATGAAATCGAAAGTGAACTGCATCAATCGATGAAAAATAAAGAGCTTTTTACGTTATTGAACTTAGAAAAAAGCTTGGTGTATTTCACAACTTCTTTGAAGTCAAATAACATTGTCATGCAAAAAATGTTAAGAAGTAACTACTTGAAAATGTATGATGATGACAAAGAGCTATTAGAAGATGTTATTATCGAAAATCAACAAGCAATTGAAATGGCTGAAACCCATACTTCCATTCTAAGCGGAATGATGGACGCTTTTGCATCGGTTATCTCAAACAACTTAAATATGGTTATGAAATTTTTGACATCCTTTACAATTATTTTGGCACTACCAACTATGGTAGCCAGTTTTTATGGAATGAACGTTCCAATCCCATTTCAGGATTATCCGCATGCATTTTTCATTGCCATTATAATTTCTGTTATTTTTGCCAGTGTTACCGCCTTTATTTTTTGGAAAAAGAGGTTTTTCTAACCATACTGGAAACAAATTAGGAAAAGAAACAAAAGGGACAGCTATGTCCCTTTTTAATTTTACTCTGCTTCACCAACAACTGTGAAACGTTCATTTATATGCTTCGGATTTTCGATTTCATCCAATACAGCAATCGCATAGTCTGCATAGCTGATATAACTTTCACCTTTGGAATTAACAAGGAGGTGATCTTTTCCAGACTGATAAGATCCTGTTCTTTTTCCTTCGGCATTAAAGATCGCAGACGGACTGATGAAAGTCCATATGATATTCGTTGTTGCCTGCAATTCTTCCAAGTTCCTTCCCTGCCCTTTAGCAGTAGGCAACACTATTTCTGGAAAATCAGGAGTATCCATTACCTTAACGGTCTTGTTTTCATCCACATAAAGACTCCCAGCTCCACCGACAATGATTGCTCTTGTATTTGTTCCTTGTAGTGCCTCAATTAAAGCATGTCCAGCATCAACATGGGCCTGTTCTTCCCCGAGTGGAGCACCGAAGGCATTTACAATAACCTCAAACTTTTTTACATCATCAGATGTTAGCTCCAATATATTTTTTTCTATAACCGCAATGCTTTTATCCTTAAGTTTTGACGCATCCCTTACAATCCCTGTTACCTCATGCCCTCGACTAACGGCTTCCTTTAAAATAAGGCTTCCGGCTTTACCACTTGCACCTATAATTCCAATTTTCATTTTATTGTCCCCCAGTATTTAGGATTTACTTGTAACTATTTTGATTACCTGTAATTATATTAGTTACATTTTAGATGTTTGTCAATACTTTTCAAAACCCTTACCCACTCTTATGCATTCATTCAGGAAATATACCTTGTAATTGAACTAATTACAGGTGTACTATAATGTTGTAACTAATGAATGAGGGTGAAAAAAAGATGTCTATTAGCAGTCGTTTTGCTGTAGGAATTCATATATTGGTTCTAATTGAAGTGAATAAAGACGGGGTTAGTACTTCAGAATTTATAGCTGGAAGTGTCAATACAAACCCTGCCGTGATCAGAAAAATTATGGGCATGCTTAAAAATGCCGGACTTGTGAATGTTCGACCTGGTATTGCAGGAGCTGAATTAGCGAAGGGCCTATCTGAGATCACCTTGCTTGATGTTTATAAAGCAGTGAATGTTGTCCAAGAAAAAGAATTATTTAGTATCCATGAAAACCCCAATCCCCAATGCCCCGTTGGTAGAAATATTCAAAATGCCATTGGTCCACTCTTTGAAATTGCTCAATCAGCATTGGAAAAGGCTCTTGGCCACATAACCATTGAGGAGGTAGTAAAGGATATCATTGAAAAAGAAAAAATGAACAGTTAAATACTTAGAAATTAGAAACCGGCATCCCCTCTTGAATGCCGGTTTTTTATTTTTTTGTAACTTTTTTGCCGAAGGAACGTCTTACAATGGGGAGGAGATGATTTTATGTCAAATAAAAAAATATGGACTGCTTCAATGCTTGCTTCAGCGTTACTTTTTTCTGCAGGTTGTTCTTTAGGAGATCAATCTACAAGTAAAAATAATAGCAGTGAACCTGTCGAGGTTGTTCAGCCAGAAGAAAATCCACAACAGATCGAAGAACAAGTGATGAGTGATTTTAGTCATTTAATGGCTAACAATCCTAAGGCAAGTGAAGTTATTCATTATATAGAGGACAATGTTTCTGCTTTGTCACCACAAAACGTGTCTGTTATGATTTTGGCCTTAGAAGATTTACAAGTAAATAATTTACCAACATTTGAACAGAAATTTACAAGCAGTGAAGAGCTGCAAGGAAAGTTAATGGATATTTTTAAAGGGGATACAAGTAAGAACGAAAATATTACTGATGCCGAGATCAAGACATTGCTTGAGGAAACAAAAAACAGCGGTTATAAAATCGAAACGGCAGAAGGTTTTTATTTTCCAATTATAGATTATCAGTTTTATAAAACATTCAGTTCAAAAGCATCGGAGGAGATCCAGGATTATATTGAGATCATGTCTATTGAATCCAATCAGGTGCCCGCTAAAGATGGTGCCTTAATCATTAACTGGGACGAAATTGTTGAGAGAGCTCTAAAACAGGAGGCATTTTTGAAGGAATATCCAAATTCCAAAAGGCTGAATGAAGTAACTGAGCTTTACAAGAGATATGAAATGTTTACTTTCTTCGGGTTGGATAATACGCCGCTGTTTAGTTATGATACAAAGGAAATTGCCCCCGAAGCGAAGGCCGCTTTTTTAGATGCTGTTAGTAGAGAAATAGAAAGTGACTACACAGGTATGCTGAACCGTTTTCTTGAAGTTTTGGCAAAGAATAATGATACGTTAACCGATGAAGTAGATATATTTAGAAAAGATCTAACTGATTTTCCAAGTTAAAATAAGCTTACTCAAATGAGTAAGCTTATCCTCCAGTATAAACACTTTCACATGATCCAGCTTTTGGTTCATAATAACAATGATTTTTAAATTGACCTGCAAAAGGTTGATCGTACCATGTTGCAGGGCATGGCGCATATGGATTAAAATACCAAAGAGCGAATTTAGCCGGGTGTTGACTCCAATAATCCAAATTCAGTTTTGCTAATCTTTTTTCAGAAGATCTTGCTCTTTGATAAAACATGTTGCCCTTTTGAACAGCTTCAAACGAATAATTTCCTCCTTGTACTTGAAAGATGACCTGTTGAACTGTTCTTACATCTTTAAAGTCTAAACAATCTGCTTTAACACGATTAACAATTACATTTCCGACATATAACATTCCTTGGTTTCCTTCACCCTCAGCTTCTGCTCTCATCATCCTTGCCATTAAGTCAATATCTGAACTTTTGTATTTTATCCTTGGCATTATTTCACCCCCAAAATATAGTATGAAACAGGGCTTGCGTAAATATCTTGTACCGCAAATTAGAATGCAAGGAAAAAAGCTACCGAAAAAAGTTGTATTTTCGGCAGCCTTTATGTTTACTTCTGCTGTAGCAGCGTATCAAGTTAGACATTTAGTAATTCCTTTTCATTCTCTATCTCTTCAATCACTTGCTCCCACCACTCATAGCCAACTGGACGGCGATCAATCCTTGCCTCTAACCTATCCTTCTTTACTCTGTCCGGCCTTTCCATTTCGTCCAATTCCATAAACTCACAACAAATTTCAAAAACATCATCAAATTGTGCGAGTGACATGAGAGGCACCTTCTTTCATTATTTGGAAGGGGATTAATGTTTCATCCCTTCTTTAGTACATCATATTCAGCTACACCGATATATAGATGTGATAATTCTGTCAAAATTTTGAATATGAAGGATTGAGCCAGAGATTGGCAGCGGGCCATAGGGTCTGGTTCTCTGGCCCCGTCGACTCTCTGGCTCAAAATGGGTCAGAGTTTCCGACCCTGTGTCTCAATAAATTTTTCAAGATCATTGATTGCCTCTTTTACCTGTTCAGCAGTAATCGGACCATTCGGCAAAACATGGATGGATTCCTCAGGTAAAGTAGATTTTTCAGCCACTGCTTGAGTCACGTCATCATTGATTCTCGAAACTCCAAGTTCTGTTAATGAAGTTGGCAATCCCAGTTTATGATAAAAAGGATACAATCCCTTAATTTCTTCCCACTTATTTTCCAAAACTAACTGAACAAGTATGCCATAGGCTACTTTATCGCCATGCAAGGCATGGTGTGTTTCTTTTAACACAGTTAGTCCATTATGGATAGCATGAGCACCAGCAATTCTACCATAGTGATCTCCGAAGCCGCCAACCATTCCCCCGAGCATGACGATCGTTTCTACTACTTTAATAAAATCATCAGTGATGACTCCGTTTTTCGCTGCGGTTACAGCTTCTTCTGAATGTTGGACCAGCAAGTCCTTACATTGTCGCGCGGTATAATAAGATATTAGTAATGGAACAGGTTTATTAATAATCGAAGCCATTTGAACATCTGCTTCATACCATTTCGCTAATGTATCACCGATCCCGGCAATTAACATATTTATTGGAGCATCAACTAATATTTCTGGCTCAATTAATAAAAGGCTTGTACTTATTGGATATACATCATAACGAATAAATGCCCCTGCTTCATCATAAATCACACTGATGGGTGTCCACGGTGAACAATTGGAAGCAAGTGTTGGAATTAGTACAGAATGCTTATGAGTGATGTTACATACAGCCTTCACTAGGTCTAAAACTTTTCCTCCACCGACACCGATAATTGCATCAAAAGCTCCATCGTAGACCATTTTTGAGAGCTCCTCTATTTCCGATAATGAACATTCACCGTGATATTCATAGTCCTCGAACTGAACTTTATTGAAGACTGGTAAAAACGGCTTTGCTGCCTCCCATGACTTTTTCCCATGAACAAAAAGAACGTTTTGAAAACCTCTTTCTAGCAGCTTGGACTCCAATGCTTCTTTCAAAATACCTTTCTTCAATATGTATTCACTTGGTGCACCATGCACTGAAAATGTCTCCATATCCTTCAATCCTTTCTTTAAAATGAGCCAGAGTTTCCGACCCTGCGGCTCAGGTCGGCCAAAGAACCCGACCCTGTGGCTCACCCGATGGTTCTAAAAAAGGGACGGAGAACCCGACGCTCTGTCCCGGAATCCCCCATCCCATTCTTTTTATCTATTTAACATCCATTCTGGTTTTCCAAAGCCTTTGAACTCTTCATCAATGACTTTTTCAAATTCTTCAGATTCCACTACGGCTTTGATGTCTTGTGCAAGCTGTGAATCTTTGTTTGCTGTTTTAACGGCAACGATATTGCGGTATGGATCAAGCATATTTTCTAAAGCTAATGCACTTAGTAAGTCCATTTTTGCTGCAAGAGCAAAGTTTCCAGGTACTGCGGCTAAGTCTGCACTATCAACTGAACGAGGAAGTTGTCCAGCTTCAATTGGTTGGAATACTAGGTTTTTCGTATTTTCAACAATATCTTTTTCAGATACAGTTAGCGGATCTGCGCCCTCTTTAATTTTGATTAAACCTTCATCTTGAAGTGTATTGAAAGCACGAGCTGCGTTTGTTGGGTCATTTGGAACTGTAATTGTTGCGCCCTCTTCTACTTCTTCTAATGATTTGTACTTGTTTGAATAAATACCCATTGGTGCTGTTGGCACTGAAATTAATGCTGTTAAATCCATTTTATTTTCTTTAGCGAAGTTTTCCATGTAAATCGTATGCTGGAATAAGTTTGCCTGAATATCACCATTGTCTAATGCTTTGTTTGGTTGAATATAATCACTGAATTCAATAACTTTTACTGTATAGCCTTTGGCTTCTAATCCAGGAATGATCGCTTTTGAAAGCATATCACTGTATGGGCCTGCTGTTGCCCCTAATGTAATTTCTTTACTTGGTTCTGATGCTGCCTCTTTATCAGTACCTTCAGGAGTTGCACTGTCTTGGTTTCCACAAGCACCAAGAACTCCAATTATTAATACAAAAATAAATGCTGTTACCCACTTTTTCATTTTTTCTCCTTCTTTCTCAAAAAATTATTTCTTATTTTCTTTTATCTACAACTTTAGCGATGAAATCACCAAGTAGTTGAATAACTTGAACTAAAATAACCAAAATGAGGACCGTTGCTATCATAATCGTGTCGTCATAGCGGTAATATCCAAAGCGGATCGCCAAATCCCCTATTCCACCGCCACCAACGGTTCCCGCCATTGCTGAGAAACCTATTAAACTAATAAGAGTTAATGTGATCCCAGAAATTATGCCGGATCGCGCTTCAAGTAAAAGTACATCTTTTATAATCATCCACGGTGTGGCACCAACCGCAATCGCTGCCTCAATCACACCTTTATCAATTTCCCGAAATGCTGATTCAACAATTCGCGCGAAAAAAGGTATAGCCGCGACTGAAAGAGAAACACTTGCCGCCGTTGGTCCAATCGTTGATCCTACAATTAAATCTGTTAATGGAAGTAAAGCAACGAGTAAAATAATAAATGGTATTGAACGTATTAAATTTACGACGAATCCTAAACTGATTTTTATAAAACGGTTTTCCATAAACAAGCCTTTATCTGTAACATATAACAGAATTCCTATTGGTAAACCAATCACAATGGAAATTAAAAGCGAGATCGAAATCATATAGAGCGTTTGAATAAAAGCTTGGTTAATGTCAGGTATAAGCTCAATAAAATGATTAAAATCAAACCCCATTATGTAACACCTCCACTTGTGCCGCACGTTTTTCAATATATTGGAGTGCAGCCTTGATTTCTTCCGATGGTCCTATTAGTTCCATTATGAATATTCCAAGTGGCATTTCCTGAATATATTCGATCGAGCCATGAAGGAAGTTTCCTTTTACATTGAAATTCTGAAGTGTATCAGAAATGATTCCCTCACCTGCTACCTTCCCTCTGAACGTCACCTTTACCATTGTTCCTTTGCAATCTTTTAAAATAGCCTCTGGTATATCAAAAGAAACAACGCTTTTAATAAACTCTTTCGTCAATTCCGTTTGTGGATTTGCGAAAATTTCATAAACCGCGCCTTCTTCCATCACCTTACCTGCCTGCATGATCGCCATCCTGTTGCAAATCTCTTTGACAACTTTCATTTCATGAGTGATTAAAACAATTGTAATGTTGAGCTCTTTGTTGATTTTTTTTAATAAATTTAAAATAGACGCCGTTGTAGTCGGGTCAAGGGCTGAAGTTGCTTCGTCACATAATAACACGGTTGGATTATTGGCAAGTGCCCTTGCAATCGCTACTCTTTGCTTTTGCCCCCCACTTAGTTGGGAAGGATAAACATCTCTTTTATCAGTAAGCCCCACCATTTCGAGCAACTCTTCGACTCGCCCTTTAATTTCGCTAGTTGGAACCTTGGCCGCTTTTAAAGAAAAAGCAACATTTTCAAATACTGTTTTTTGACTGATTAAATAAAAATGCTGGAAGATCATCCCGATTTTTAATCTAGCAGATCTCAGACCTTCGCCTTTTAAAGATGTTAAATCAAGGCCATCTACCGTGATTGTTCCGGAATCTGGTCGCTCCAGTAGATTAATACAGCGAAGCAAAGAACTTTTACCGGCCCCTGAATAACCTACAATCCCGTAGATTTCACCTTTATTGATGGTTAAAGAAACATTGTCAACACCTTTAACCAGACCATTTTTAGTCTTATATATCTTTGAAAGATTCTGAATTTCTATCATTCTATTCCCTCATCTTCTTATAAAAATATTGCGCATAAAGATATTATTATTAAAAAATAAATTTATTATTACGAAAATGCCCCTCTCAAACCGAAAGGGGCATCGAAATACGTATCTATCTCGACTTATCTTTCAGAATGAATACATTCCGCAGGAATTAGCACCTTCCCATATGGGGGTTGCCGGACGTCATCGGGCCATGTCCCTCAGTCGCTCTGGATAAGTTTTTAATTAATTATCGAATTGTTTTTGATTCTACTATCGTATTTTTATTTTGTCAATCATCTTAAATTAATATTTTAGTATAGATAAACGTTTTCATCCTTATAAAATCAAGCCTAATAGAATCATAAAAAAATTTTTAGTCTTTAAAAATCATACAATTCTGTTCGTCTGTCTTGATAAACTGGAATTGTTTTCCTAACGCGATCCACTTCTTCTAAATCAAGGTCTGCATAATAAATTCCTTCTGCACTTTGGCCGCTGATTAAAAGCTCTCCCCACGGGGCAACTACCATCGAATGGCCGTTGAATTCATTGTTAGGGTCCGAACCTACCCGGTTGACAGCCACAATAAAGCATTGATTTTCAATAGCCCGAGCTTGGAGAAGAATCTGCCAATGGTCAATCCGCGGTTTCGGCCACTCAGCCGGAATAAACATGACTTTCGCTCCCTTAATGGTATGGGTGCGAATCCATTCTGGAAAACGCAGGTCATAGCAAATAACCCCGCCATACGTATTTCCATCTATTTCGAATAGATTTTCTTTTTGACCTGAGTTCATAAATAGATGTTCATCCATCAGCTTAAATAAATGGGCTTTATCATATTCTGCAATAATTTCACCCTTACGATTTGCTACATACATCGTATTGTAGAATCCATCTTCTTTTTTCGTTGCAACCGAGCCGCCTACAATATTAACTCCATATTGTTTGGCAGTTTTCATTAACAATTGCTTTGTTTTTTCACCATTCGCATCAGCCAGTGAGCTAAGATCGTTTAGTGCATAGCCTGTATTCCACATTTCCGGCAAAACAATGACGTCAGCCCCAGCCTCGGCAGCCTCTTCAATATATTTGTCGGCAACGGCGAAGTTTTTTTCGGGCTCACCAAATGCTATATCCATTTGTACACATGCAATTTTCATCTTTCTACCACCTCTAGACAATTTTATCTAAAGATTATAGAATTTTAAATATTATTTCAATAATACTTTTACTCAAAAGGTGGATAACATGGAATTATCAGAACGATTAAAAAGATTACCAGTACAATTTTTTGCAACATTAGTTGATAAGGTCAATAAAGCCATTGCCGAAGGGCGTGACATTATTAATTTGGGACAAGGAAATCCCGATCAACCCACACCTGGACATATTATTAGAGCACTTCAGGATGCTGCTGAAGATCCGCAGTCACACAAGTATTCTCTCTTTCGTGGACTTCCGGAGTTAAAGGAAGCAGCGGCTATTTTTTATAAAAATCAATATGGTGTGGAAATTGATCCAAAAACGGAAGTAGCCATTCTTTTTGGAACTAAAACTGGATTAGTTGAATTACCAATGTGTTTATTAAATCAAGGGGATTTAATGCTGCTCCCTGACCCTGGTTATCCGGATTACTTATCAGGCGTTGTTTTAGCCGGTGTTGAATATGAAACGATGCCGCTTAAGGCAGAAAACAACTTTCTCCCTGATTTCAGTGCAATCCCAGAACATCAACGAAATGCAGCGAAATTAATGTATTTGAATTACCCGAATAACCCAACAGGTGCTACAGCCAATCGGGACTTTTTCGAAGAAACGGTGGCGTTCGCAAAACAGCATAATATCACCGTCTTACACGATTTTGCCTATGGGGCTATTGGCTATGATGGCAAAAAGCCAATCAGTTTCCTTGAAGTCGAAGGGGCAAAAGATATTGGTGTAGAAATGTACACACTCTCAAAAACTTATAATATGGCCGGTTGGCGCGTCGGTTTTGCAGTCGGAAATCCAACCATTATTGAAGCTATTAATCTTATTCAAGACCATCTATACTGCAGCCTCTTCCCTGCTGTACAAAAAGCGGCCATCGCTGCTTTAACCGAGGATCAGCATTGTGTAGACGAACTCGTGGCCCGTTATGAGGGGCGACGAAATGCTTTTATAAACGCTTGTCAAAAAATCGGTTGGGAGGCCGTTGCTCCAAGTGGCTCATTCTTCGCCTGGCTCCCTGTCCCAAGCGGATTTACAAGTGAAGAATTCGCGGATTATTTGCTTGAAAAAGCTGACGTCGTTGTTGCAGCCGGCAATGGATTTGGCGAATATGGCGAAGGTTATGTCCGCGTTGGACTTTTAGTAGATGAAGAGAGATTGGTAGAAGCTGTGGGACGGATTGGGAAACTAAGACTTTTCTAAAAATGAGCCAGAGTGTCGGGCGGTGAGCCAAAGAGTCGGGTTCTCCGGCTCTTTTGAGCCACAGGGTCGGGAACTGTGTCTCATTCATCCGATTCATAACTAAAAGTAATGAATTATATGCAAACTATCAATTAGAAGTTATGTAAAAGCAGGAGTATGATTAACTATAAACAAACTTTACAAGTATACGAGGTCAAAATATGGAATGGCATCAGATCAATTATTTTCAGACCGTAGCCAAGACGCAGCATATTACACAGGCTGCTGAACAATTAGCGATTTCACAGCCCGCTTTAAGCCGGTCGATTGCCAAGCTTGAAGACGAATTAGGGGTTAAGCTTTTTAATCGAAAAGGTAGAAATATTTATTTAAATCGATATGGTGAAATGTTTTTAAAACGTGTTGAAAAGGCGATCAAGCAGATTGAGGTTGGAACGCAAGAAATTCTTCAAGATATTCATCCCGAATCTGGTACGATTAACTTGGCCTTTTTACCTTCACTCGGTATGAGTTTTGTTCCAGATATATTAAGCACTTACCGAGCCAAATTTCCGAATGTTAAATTTCTTCTGCATCAAGCTGCGAACCAAGAAATTTTTAGCCAGGTAAAATCGGGAAAAGTAGATCTAGCCCTTTTTTCTCTTTTAGAGGATGACGAAGAATTGATATGGGAGCCGCTCATCACCGAGGAATTATTTTTGATTGTTTCAAAAACGCACTGGTTAGCGGAATATGATGAAGTTGATTTGAAAATGATTGAAAACGAGCCTTTTATTTCATTCAGAGAGGGCTATGGATTACGTACGCTTCTTCACAATTTCTGTTTAGAAGCGGGATTGACTCCTGATATTGTTTTTGAGGGGGAAGATATCGGGACGGTTTCCGGTTTAGTTAGCGCAAATTTAGGTGTTTCCATCGTACCGAATATTGAAGTGCTTAAGAAAACGAAGGTCAAGATGATCCATGTAAAAAAACCAATTTGCAATCGAAAAATTGGAATTGCTCATTTAAAAGATGGTTACCTATCACCTGTTACCAAAAATTTTATTCAATATGTACAAAATTTAGTTCATACCAAATAAAGGGGAATGTTTTAAAAATGGGGTATATACAACGGGGGACACACGAATTTAGAATGGTAAACATTGCTTTATTTGCAGGGGGATTTAATACATTTGCAATACTGTGGGGAACGCAGCCTTTACTGCCAGAAATCAGTAAAGAATTTAGTATTTCACCGGCTGCGTCTAGTTTAAGTTTATCAATGACTACGATCGCTTTGGCGATAAGCATGTTAATTGCTGGTTCTTTATCAGAGGTATTCGGCCGTAAACCAGTGATGACATTTGCACTAGTGGCTTCTTCAATTTTATCAATTTTAACGGCATTTAGTCCAAGTTTTCATCTCCTACTTTTATGTAGGATACTACAAGGAGTTACACTAGCCGGATTGCCTGCTGTCGCAATGGCTTATTTAGGTGAAGAAATTGAACCTAGGAGTCTTGGAATGGCGATGGGCTTATATATAAGCGGAAACTCCGTAGGCGGAATGGCCGGACGAATCATTAGTGGGATATTAACGGATCATTTCGGTTGGCGCTTTGCACTGGAAGGGATCGGCGTAATTAGCTTAATTGCTAGTATCTTTTTCTGGTTTATTTTACCAAAATCAACCCATTTCAAAGCCCAAACATTTGCCATAAAATCGCTAGCAACTGGCCTATTCTCACAATTTAAACAACCAGCTCTTATTTATATTTTTATGACCGGATTTTTATTAATGGGTGGCTTTGTATCATTATATAACTATATTGGTTTTGAACTGATTGCACCTCCCTACTCTTTAAGCCAAACCTTAGTAGGATTTATTTTTATCGTTTATACCGTTGGCACATTTAGTTCGACATGGATGGGAATGCTGGCCGATCAATATGGTAAAAAGAAATTAATTCAGGTTTCATTGGTTATCTTTTTATTAGGAGCATGTATTACACTGGATACATCTTTATGGGTAAAAATTATCGGAATCGCTGTATTCACCTTCGGTTTTTTTGCTGGACATTCAATTGCCAGCAGTTGGATCGGTCAATTAGCTAAACAAAATAAAGCACAAGCCTCTGGCTTATATTTATTTTTCTATTATATGGGTTCTAGTGTGGGTGGAACAGTAAGCGGAATATTCTATAGTAGCTTTGGTTGGTTTGGTGTTATTTCAATGATTGCCGTTCTAGCAGTTGTTTCTATCATTCTATCAACTAGATTAGGAGATTCAGAAGTCAGAAGAGTTCAATATGCACCAAAAGAGGTTTAATAGTTTGATATAAGTAGAACAGCAGTAGAACCGTTGTTACTATGAGACCGGAGTCAGCATCCGGTCTTTTTTTATTACGCCCCTCTTTTCCTAGTTGCAACAACCGCTAAAATAATTGCACTTATTCCACCGACCAGTTTTCCAACGATCATCGCAAACACTACTTCTCTATTAATACCAGCCACAAATCCTAAATGACCACCAAAGACAAAAGCTCCACTGACCGCAAATGCCACATTGATCACTTTTCCTCTTGAATCCATATCCTTCAGAATGGACAGCATTGGAATAGCATGTGCTAAGGAGGCTACTAACCCAGTTGTGGACGTTTCACTTATTCCTAACAGTGAACCAATTTTTCCAAGCGGTTTATGAAGAGTTTTTGAAATAACAACAACTAATGGAAAAGCACCGGCAAGAAAAAGAGCAATCATTGCTACGGTTTTAATCCCGTCCATTAATGGTGCCATATTGGGAATGATCGTAAAACCAGTAAGCGTCTCGATACTAATTGCTGTCAGCCCCAGTATCGCTAACACTTCAATACACTTTGCAAAAATAGAAAAGCCAGCAATCATCTTATCTGTATACTTCCATAACCCAATCGAAATTAGAATAGAAAAGATGATCGTTGGGATCAGGTTTTTAATGATCGTTAGTATATTGATATCAGCCACAACGCCTCCAACTAAACAGCCAATAGGAACAGTGATTAAGCCTAACAGGATCCCTTTTGCAAAGTATGGTTGATCTTCTTTTCGGATAATACCTAAGGCAACCGGAATTGTAAAAACAAGGGTAGGACCCATCATTGTTCCAAGAAAAACCCATGAAAACAGTTCTGCATCTGCACTTTGAGACATTTCCGTAGCTAAGGCGTAACCTCCCATATCTATCGCCAAAAGCGTATTTGCAAAAGCAGCCGGATCTGCACCAACTAGTCCATAAACAGGTGCAACAATGGGTGTTAAAATCGATGCCAACACTGGAGCTAAAGAGATGATACCAACCATCGCCAGTGTGAGCGAACCCATTGCCATAAAGCCATCGGTAAAGCGTTGACCTAAGCCCCACCTATTGCCGATACATTTATCAATTGCTCCTAAACAAAAACAACCGATGACAATATAAACGATAATGTCGTTAATCCCCATGTTCTTCCCCGATTCTTTCTAGTATTGGGCCATGTGTCAATTAGTCCAGAGGGTCCGGTTCTGTGTCCCAACCCAAAATGGACCACAGATCCCGACCCTCCGGCCCTGCACCATCAGATGAGCCGCAGAACACGACCATCTGGCCCACCCACGGGCCCTGCCCCGTCATCCCCAATTCTTACATTTCCGCAAACTCCTTAATAAGCTCACCGAAACGTTTCAAGGCATTTTCGATTGAGGTTGGTGTCGTTAAATCGACTCCGGTTTTCTTCAATAATTCAAGTGGATAATCGGAACTGCCACTCTTTAAGAATTCTATATAGGAACCCAGCGTCTTTTGTTCGCCTTCTAATATTTTCGTTGCGATATGAATCGCTGACGCAAACCCTGTTGCATACTTATAAACATAAAATGGCCGATAAAAATGAGGGATTCTTGACCAACCATATTTCACCTCTTCATCAAAAACAATATCGGGCCCGTTGTATTCTCTAAATAAACCTTCATATGTCTGATTGAATACATCAGCATTTAAAGGTACACCCTTCTCCGCCATTTCATGTGTTTTCATTTCAAACTCAGCGAACATGACTTGAGTAAAAAATGTACCCTTGAACTGATTGATAAAATGATTCAATAAATACTTCCGGACCTTTGGATCCTTTTCATTATTTAATAAATAATTTATTAATAAAACCTCATTCACGGTTGACGCTACTTCCGCAACAAAAATGCTATACCCCGCTGTTATTTGTGGTTGATATTGTGAACTTAGTTTACTATGAACCCCGTGGCCGCATTCATGAGCCAACGTAAATAAACTGTCCAAATTATCCTGATGATTTAAAAGAATATAGGGATGCACGCCGTATATTCCTAGATTATAGGCACCTGAACGCTTTCCTGGTGTTTCCCGTACATCAATGTACCTTGACGACTTAAACTCTTTTAAAATTTCAAGATAATCCTCCCCAAGTGGTGCTAAGCCTTTTAGCATCGTTTCAAAAGCTTCTTCATACGGAATCACCTGCTTCACACCTTGGACTAGCGGCACACTCAAATCATATTGGCGCAGTTCCTCAACGCCCAATTTTTCTTTTCTAATTTTAGAGTACTCGTGCATTGAGGCGATATTTTCTTTTGTCGAGGCAATCAGATTTTCATAAACCTCGTTCGGAACGTTATCACCAAAAAGCGCCTTTTCCAATGCAGAAGGATAATTGCGAATCCGCGCCAATGTAACATTATTTTTGATTGCACCTGAAAGCGTTGATGCGATTGTATTTTTCGATTCCAAATAGGGTTTATAATACGCCTTGTATGCTTCACGACGTTTCTCACGATCTTCATCTTCGATCAACTTTGAGTACATCCCTCTTGTTAGTTGAACCTTTTCCCCATTTCCACCTGTAACTTCTCCAAATTTTATATCCGCATTATTAATCATCCCAAATGTATTGCTTGGTACGGATAAAGCCTCCCCTAACTGGGACAAAATTTCTTCCTGCTCCTTACTTAACACATGCGGCTTATAACGGAAGGCATCAAATAGGTCCTCTTCAAAATATTTAAGCCCCTCTTCCTCCGCTATATAAGCTTTTAAAGTGGCTTCTTCCAAACTCAATAAATAAGGCATAAAAAATGA
Source organism: Guptibacillus hwajinpoensis (assembly GCA_016841285.1). Taxonomy (GTDB): domain Bacteria; phylum Bacillota; class Bacilli; order Bacillales; family Bacillaceae_J; genus Schinkia. The sequence continues at coordinate 16,101 of JAENZK010000008.1, forward strand.
AGAAGCCGCACTAATTTTAACACTTAGCGCCTTTGCCCTGTCCAATAAAGCTTGTGAGTTCGTGTCTCTAGTATCCTCATCCACTTTCAACATGCAGTATGCATAAACATGTTTGAACTTATAGGACAGTTCTTCCTGTCGTTTAAGATAGGCACACAAATCCTTTCCATTTTCAATAGCACCATTGTATTTCTTCAGTTCCTCCACCATTTGTTCGATTTGACCAAAGTCCTCTTCCCATTTACTAACATCAGCATATATATCCTCTAAATCCCATTTTTCCTGCACTGGTATTTCAGATCTCGAAGTGTATGTTTTCATCGAATTCTCCTTTCAAACTCTAAATTATTCCAATCAATTCCATAGATTATCCCTTTTGATAAATTTTAACATATTTATTGGTTTTTTCTAAAGGAAGACCTATGCAGGTTTTGGATAAGCTTAATAAGATGTATTAAAGGGAGGTGATTTATATGATTACTATAAAGTTTCGTAATATCCAAATTAATTCTGCAACAGAAAATTCAGGTGTTTTTATTGGCAATAACTTTGCCGCTAACTGGGATGTATTCACAAAAAGCAATATAAATAGCTTGTGCGCTCAAGCCTCAAATTCCACTAATATTATCGTCGATAATGACGGTATTGATTTTATTGCAGATGATCACGATCGTGCACAACAAGAATTATAAATTGTACCCATGATACAATTATGAGCCCAAATAAATGATGCTCAAAACAGATTCTTTTAAAATCCATACCAGTTGTGGTATTATTTAGAAAAATACAATTTCAATTTAAGTGTTTAATTACCATAAAAATAGTAAATTTAGGAGTAAAGCTAATGATGGAAAACTCATTCTATGAAAAGGATAGGACAAACAATATTCAGGAACTTGAGGATACCATAAAAAATCTTCGCGACTTAAAATTCACCTTGGATCAAGCTGCTATTGTTTCAATCACCGATGCTAAAGGTGCGATTATTTATATGAATGATTTATTTTGTGAAATAAGTCAATATAAACGGGAAGAACTGATGGGCAAAAATCATAGACTCCTCAATTCCGGATATCATCCAAAAGAATATTTTAAAGAAATGTGGAAGCAAATCAGCTCTGGTCTTACTTGGGAAGGCGAAGTCCGGAATTTGAAAAAAGATGGCTCCATCTATTGGGTTCAGGCAACAATCGTTCCGTTTATGGATGAAAAAGGAAAGCCTTATAAATATATCTCTATCCGAAAAGAAATTACAAAACAAAAGCAATTAGAAGAAGAAATCTTTCATTTAGCTTATCATGATCCATTAACAAATTTACCGAATCGGCGCATGTTTATGAATCAACTCCGTAGTGAAATTATTGAAAGAAATAATTCAAAATCTAATTTGTCTATTCTTTTTATTGATTTAGATAATTTTAAGTTTATCAATGATAAATGGGGTCATGATGCTGGGGACCTCGTCATTAAGGAAGCCGCTAATAGAATTAAAGAAGCCCTTCGCCAAACAGATATGGTTGCTCGTCTTGGTGGTGATGAATTTATTGTTATGTTAAAAGATGTTCAAGAAGATGATGACATTATCCATTATGTTAAACAAATCCTAGCAAAATTTCAAAAACCTATATCCACCTATGGCCAAGAATATTCCTTAACATGCAGTTTAGGAATCGCAACTTATCCAGAAAATGGAGACTCTGCCGAACAATTAATTACGAATGCAGATAATGCCCTTTATCATGTAAAAGGACGCGGTAAAAACGACTTTGCCTTCTATAATAACAAAATGAAAGTACAATCATTGGAGCGCAGTTTACTGGAGAATGCATTACGAAGCGCCATTAAAAACAATCAATTTTATTTGGAATATCAGCCTAAACAAAATATTGCAACGAAAGAATTATTTGGGATGGAGGCTCTTGTAAGATGGAACCATCCGGAACTCGGCATCATTCCCCCAGGCAAATTTATTCCTTTGTCTGAAGAAACAGGACTAATCGTTCCTATGGGAGAATGGATTTTACGTGAAAGTTGCAGGCAAACAAAATCATGGCAAAAACAAGGTTTTCCTGAATTAATCATTTCGGTTAATGTTTCGGTCCGTCAATTGGAAGATTCAAACTTCATTGATTTAGTCATGGAGATTTTAAAAGAAACGGAATTAGACCCAAAATATCTCGAACTCGAGGTTACGGAGAGCATTTTTGCAGATGTTAAAAATGCTGCTTCGATTTTACAGGAGTTACGTAGCATGGGCATTAAAATCTCTGTCGATGATTTTGGGACAGGCTACAGTTCCCTTAGTTACATTAAACATCTTCCGATCGACATTTTAAAGGTAGATGGTTCATTTATACAGGATATTCATTCAAATGACGAAAGTAAAGCCATAGTGAAAGCGATCATCACTTTAGCAAATGCAATTGGTTTAAAAGTTGTTGCTGAAGGCATTGAATTAGAGGAGCATGTTGATGAACTTAAAAATGGCGGGTGCCTATTAGGGCAAGGCTTTTACTTTAGTAAACCTATGAAAAGTGAAGCGTTTGAAGATTATTTAAAAATAAACATTGCTTAAAATCCCAAAAGTCTGATGGAGATAACACATCAGACTTTTTTATTGTTTGTTATTTTTATCAAACTAAACTGGCTTTGGTTAAGAAAACGGATTGGGAGCCTACTAGTACCAAGCCCACTGTCTATATAAAGATAGCGATTACCTCCTAATTTAAATGCTCCTTTATCATAATTAGGGAATAAACCTTGATCAGGCACAACCAATGCTCCAATTATAGGAATTCTCACCTGCCCACCATGTGTATGCCCGCTCAAAATCAAATCAACAGAGTTGCTTCCCATTTGTTTAATAACACATGGATTATGAGATAGGAGCAATGTAAACTCCTTTTTATACAGACCTTGCAGCGCTTTTTTCAGATTGTCTTGTTTTGTAGTTATGTCAGCTACACCGGCAATATTAATGACTGTTCTTCCGTGATCAATGGCCATGTTTTTATTGTCTAATATGATAACATTTCTTTCCTTGAGGCTATCCATTAGCTTTTTACAAAGCGGGTTCGCCCACTCGTGATTTCCGGATACATAAAAGACATTTTTATGGACCGTTGTCATTTTTTCAATAAAATAAAGTACATCTTCCAAGTCTTTTGTCCGCCTATCGATTAAATCTCCTGTAATTACAACAATGTTCGCCTCTATATTATTAATAGTTCGTATGAAATCTTTGTTATTTTTTCGAAAAACCTTATTATGAAGGTCACTGATTTGTAAAATTGTAAATTCAGTTCCATATGGTAATTTGTCACTCTGAAACACAAGCCTGTTAATTTTAAAAAAGTTTGTGTCGTAATAAACTTTAGCTGCGATTCCCAACGTTACTCCAGCCGTCATAAACAGAAACACTCCATAGCCACCACCTTAAAATAACACTCATACTATTTTAGCACTTTCCATTAATTGTATGATAAATCTATTTTTATTATTTTTACTAGGTATTTGTGGATAGTTTATAGCGGAATTATTAAAAACCGGGTACAGACCTAAGGCAGACAGAATTAGGGGTACATATACTTACAGTACAACATCACTAGAGTGATATATGGAAGGGAGGGACTAGCGCTGAAAACAAAATGATTATGATGCTATAGAAAGGAGTGAAAAATACATCTAATGGTTTTGATTACGATTTTAACATTCTTTGCAACTCTAATATTCATCCTTTGGAGACCAAAGGGCCTAAATGAAGCTATACCAGCCACTATAGGTGCGATTATCATAATTCTATGCGGAAGCGTGCCTCTCAGTGATCTTGGGATTATTACTGAAACAATCAGCGGAGCAGCCATTACTATTATGGCGACAATTGTAATGGCAATTGTCCTAGAAAGCTTTGGCTTTTTTAATTGGGTCGCCGAGAAACTAGCGGAAAAAGCAAAAGGATCAGGCGTTCGGTTGTTCTGGTATGTAAACCTCTTATGTTTTCTGATGACACTATTCTTCAACAATGATGGGAGTATTTTAATTACTACTCCAATTCTAATTATGTTATTAAACAATTTGGGCATAAAAAACCATCAAAAAATCCCTTATTTACTTTCCGGTGCGATCATTGCAACGGCTTCAAGTGCACCGATTGGCGTCAGTAATATAGTCAACCTCATTGCCCTTAAAATCGTGGACATGAGTTTGTATATGCATACAGCCATGATGTTTGTACCGGCGACGCTTGGATTACTTTTATTAGTCGGTCTTTTGTATCTTCGCTTTAAAAAAGTTATACCAAAATCAATTCCAACACACGTAACCGGACTCACTCTTTCTTCCTACCATCAATTAAAACATAACCCAACAAATTCTTCAGATAAAAACCGAACCAAATTTATGATAAACATCTTGCTTTTTGTTTTTGCTGTCCGTGTCAGTCTCTTTGTAGCATCTTTTCTATCAATCCCGGTTTCCCTGATGGCTGTTATTGGGTCCCTTGTTCTTTTAGGCTGGAGATGGGCTTACCTTAAAATTCCACCGGGTGATATGCTAAAGAAAACACCATGGTACATTATCGTTTTCGCATTTAGTATGTATGTTATCATATACGGCTTAAATAATATCGGTTTAACTGACTGGTTAATAGGGTTTATGCGCCCACTTGTCTCAGGAAGCCTACTCCACGCAAGCGTATTGATGGGGGTTTTGCTTTCTGTACTTTCGAATCTATTTAACAATCACCCTGCGTTAATGATCGGTACAATCACATTAACAAATCTCAATCTTGATTTACTTTCGTTAAAAATTTCTTATCTTGCTAGTGTAATAGGCAGTGATGTTGGGTCTTTAATTCTCCCAATGGGGACATTAGCTACATTAATGTGGATGCATATCGTCAGACGCGGAAAGGTAATAATCACGTGGTGGGAATATATTAAGATCACGTTAGTGGTGATCCCCCCAACCGTGATTTTTACGTTAGTAATTCTATATTACTGGGTCTCATGGCTTTTCGTATAGGCCACAGGGTCGGGTTCTTTGGCTCAAATTCAAAAAGGACAGTGGCAACCTCCAATGTTGGTAACCACTGTCCCTAACTATATTAAGCTAGTACTAGCTCAGGCTTCTTTGCCTCAGCGTCTGCTAATAAACGATTTTTGATATCTTCTACATTCATAGGATTTTGAGCAACTCCAGTTTCGATAGCTGCATTCGCAACAGCTGCCGCAACATGTGCTGCAACTCTACGATCAAATGGATCCGGAATGACATAATCCGCATGAAGCTCTTCGTTTGAAACTAATCCAGCGATTGCATTTACAGCTGCAATCTTCATTTCCTCATTAATTTCTGTTGCACGAACATCTAAAGCTCCGCGGAAAATTCCTGGGAAGGCAAGAACATTGTTCACTTGATTTGGAAAATCTGAACGTCCTGTTCCTACCACTAATGCTCCTGCATTTTTGGCGATCTCTGGCATAATCTCTGGAGTTGGATTAGCCATCGCGAAGATAATTGCATCGCGATTCATTGAACGAACCATTTCCTCAGTAACAGCCCCTGCAGCTGATACTCCAACAAACACATCAGCACCAACAAGGGCGTCAGCTAGCGTACCTTGTTTTTGCTCTTTATTCGTGATTTTAGCCATTTCATCCTTAAATTTATTCATACCAACAGGTCTGTTTTCATAGATAATACCTTTTGTATCACATAAAATAACATCTTTAACGCCCATACCTAGCAATAGTTTAATAATGGCCACACCGGCAGCCCCTGCACCATTGGCAACAACACGAATATCTTCAATTTTTTTGTTTGCCAGTTTAAGAGCATTTAATAAACCCGCTGCAGTCACAATCGCTGTTCCGTGTTGGTCATCGTGGAAAACAGGAATGTTACAAGCTTCTCGTAAACGTGATTCTATTTCAAAGCAGCGTGGTGCTGCAATATCCTCTAAGTTTACCCCACCAAAAGTTGGCTCTAACAACTTAACTGTTTCCACAATTTTGTCAACATCAGTTGTATTTAAACAAATCGGAAACGCATCTACATCAGCAAAAGACTTAAATAACAATGCTTTCCCTTCCATTACAGGCATGGCTGCCTTCGGACCGATGTTACCTAAACCAAGAACAGCCGTACCGTCAGAAACAACTGCAACAAGATTTCCCTTCATTGTATAATCATAAACTTTATTTTCATCCTTATGAATGTCTATGCAAGGCTCCGCAACACCCGGAGAATACGCTAAACTCAAATCCTTCGCATCGCGAACCGGCACCTTTGAATAGACACCAAGCTTACCGCGATTTTCTAAATGCATTTTTAAAGCTTCACCCCGTAAGGTTGACATACCAATCTCTCCCCTTGTAAACGAGTAAATACACCTTTAACGTTTTTACTATTATTTAAAAACAATTTACTTAGAACCTCTTTATAGTAGTTGGTTTTAAATTTGTTTTATAGGTTTTGTAACTTATTTCATCATTTATGTAATTAAAAAAAGTAGGCAGGAAAGTTTAAAAATGGAAATAAAGGGGTAAATGAGTTTTTTACATATAAAAATATATTTCTAGGAAGACTAATCCAAAAAGAAGGTAGTTATAACATGAAATTTTTATTATCTTTACAGCTGATTTGTATAATTTTGTTATTTGGTTCCTTCCCTTCTCCGTTTGAGCAAAATAATAAATTTGCACAACTCGAGGTACCTCCCTATGCAAAATGGGGGCAAATTTCGATGGAGAAAACAAAACAAAAATATCCAAAAGCCGATATTATTGATTATCTTCATATTGGTAGGGAATCAGGTGCCGAAACATCTGTGGAAAAATTCAAATTATGGTTGAGGGAAAACAAAAAAGAATTTGGTGTGTACGTTGATATTACATTTAACAGTAAAACCGAGGAGATTATTAAAGTTGATATTAGAAAGGCAAAATAACAATTAACAGGTTACGGGAATCAATGCAATTATTATTTGATTCCCGTTTCACTTATCACTTCTTTACAAACTCCGATTTTAATTTCATGGCTCCAATGCCATCAATTTTACAATCAATGTCATGGTCCCCATCGACTAAACGAATATTTTTCACCTTTGTACCTTGTTTTACAACTAATGACGAACCTTTAACCTTTAGGTCTTTGATAACAGTAACTGTATCGCCGTCCTGTAGTACATTTCCGTTTGCATCTTTTATAACCTTTTCTTCTTCACTTTGATTGGCCTCCGCTTCTAAAGACCACTCATGAGCACACTCTGGGCAAATTAATAGACTTCCATCCTCATATGTATATTCTGAATTACATTTTGGGCAATTAGGCAAAACCATTTTATCAAATCCTCCATTTCATTTTATCCCTTATATACTGTCACAAATCCCCATTTTTGGCAACCATCCCTTAAAATCTATTAAGCAATGATCCATCAAATGCACCTTGGCGAATTTGCGCCCACCACTTACAAAAGCGGGGGCTTTCTGCTGAATTAAGTTAATAACAATTTACCCACACCCAAAATATAATAATGTAATGATGTATAAAGGAGAAATGGATATGAATAGAAATGAACTATTTTTTGCTAATTTAAGTGGTTCCGAGGAAGTTCCCCCGGTCCAAACGAATGCCACGGGCCTGTTTAAATTTAAAGTAAGTAGTGATGGAACTAGAATTGGATACAAACTAACAGTTAATAATCTTGCAAACTTTACTGAAGCCCATATTCACCTCGGTCACAGAAGGATAAATGGCCCAGTTGTGGTCTTCCTATTTGGACCGATTGACCCTGATATAAGTGTTAATAAAGGGGTAGTTGAGGGTGTAATTACCGCTAGTGATCTAGTTGGACCACTTCAAGGTGCACCTATGCATGATTTACTTCGACTGATGAAAGCTGGAAGGACTTATGTAAATGTCCATACGGCCCAGCATCCTGATGGGGAAATCCGCGGGCAAATTAGGCGTTACTAATTCGAAAAGCGTAGGCGCCCAGTGAAGTTTACAATTCACTGGGCGCCGAAACTGGATAAAAAGGACAATCATTTCCTCTACATCTAAAAAAGGCCTGTCCAACTACCATTGTAAATGACAAGTGGATCAGGCCTTCTATATGGAGAATCTTTGAGACAGCTGATTAACCCCATAGACCATCTATTGATCTATTGACGCCCAATAACATTGGTATATCCCGGGGATCCTGGAGGTGCGTTTTGGATCATATCAATAAATGGAATAGTGTATGCAAATAATACTAAGCAGAATGTAACTGCAATCCATAATTTGAAGTTCTCGAAAACTGCCGGTACTTTTTCTGCCTTATCATGTACTTCACCAATTGGAAATTCTGTTTCACCTTTTGGTGCATAGAATGCAAGATAAACGAAGATATACACCATTAACATTGCACCAAGGAATAGGAATGTACCACCAACTGCTTGTGCAATTTGGTAAGGAATCCACGCAAGTGTATCCTCATTTCCAGCATAGGTTGAAAAAGCAGAACGACGTGGTGCTCCAAATAGTCCTGCTGTATGCATGGCACCTGACATAAACAGCATTCCGATCGTCCATAACCATGTCTGGACAAGTCCTAGTTTATTCATCTTAGGTGTTAAAGTACGACCGGTAATCGAAGGTACCAGCCATAAGGTTACACCATAGAATGTCATAGCAACGGCTGAACCCACTGTTAAATGGAAGTGACCGGTAACCCAAATTGTATTATGAACGACTTGGTTTAGCTGGTGGGAAGCGTTAACTAATCCCCCTGCACCACCGGCTGCGAAGAATAACATACCCATGAATGGGGCAAAGAAACGAGCATCCTTCCAAGGCATCTTTTTCCACCAGCCTAACAATCCTGTTGCCCCTAATTCACGACCACGCATTTCAAATGTCGCAAATAAGGCGAATGCGGTCATTAATGATGGAATAACAACTAAGAATGTTAATACTACCTGTAAGTATTTCCAGAACGGATCGATACCTGGCTCAAGTAATTGATGGTGGAATCCTACCGGGATAGAGAACAGGATAAATAGAACGAATGATAATCGAGCTAATGCATCACTAAAGATTTTACCACCAATAACTTTCGGTATTACTACATACCATGCCATGTATGCTGGCAATAACCAGAAGTATACTAACGGGTGACCAAAATACCAGAATAATGTACGGCTAATTAATACATCAATCGTTGGTACAAGGCCTAAAGACCATGGAATGATTTGAACTAATACAGTTGTAGCTAAACCCAAACATGCTACAAGCCACATTATCATTGTCATAACACCCATATAGCTTAAAAGTGGTGTTACTTGTCCTCGATTTTCTTTTCTCCACCGTGCATGACGATGGAAAATTACGAAACCACAAACCCAGCTACCGACAACAACTAAAGTAAGACCGATATAGTGCATAGGATGTGCCATCATAGGCGCATACATTGTATATAATACGGAAGCCTCACCTAATAGAATGAATGTTGCAGCAATAGCAACGCCAGCTGTCATCATCCAATAACCAATCCAGCCCCAGCGCCGCTCACCATCAGTATACGAACCACAAGTTTTACTTTGTGAGGCAAAAATAAAACCGATAATAAATAATGTAGTAAAAACTAGAGCTAATAAAACACCGTGAACGGTTAAAACTTGATAATAGGTTATGCCAGCCGGAAGCGTTACTTTTCCTGAACGTACTAAAACTTGAAGTAAACCAGCTGTAGCTCCCAAGAATAAGGAGATAAACGCAACATAAAAATGAGCCATCGTAAGCTTCGCATCTTTTGGATTAATACTAGCAAGTGAGTTCATTATTCAACCACCTCCAACGTTGCAAACATTAAGTGGTGACCCAAACCACAATATTCATTACAAACAATCGTGTATTTACCTGGCTTATTAAATGTAGCTTCAACAGTATTAATATAACCAGGCTCCAACATCATGTTTGCATTCGAACCGGCTACCTCAAAACCATGAATAACATCCTTCGTTGTTCCAATAAAGTTAATCGTAGAACCAACTGGAACTTGAATCACTTTTTCAGGACCTACATCATAGTTGAATGCAGATGCCACCACTATTAATTCATACTGATTGTCTCCAACTTGCTTCAAACCAGGCTGATCAAATGGTGCAGTTGTATCAACATGGGCCGGGTCAACAGTTACCAGACAGCTTGGCGGTTGATTTCCCATGTAGAATGCACTAACTCCAATCGTAATCGTGAATACTAATAAAGCTGCGATACCAAATAACAGCCAAAGTTTTTCATACTTATGCATGTGCATGGTAACCAATGCTCCTTTCTACATTGAATTAACGTCCTAAATATAGATTCCATACGCCAAACCAAGTTCCAAGCAAAATCAATCCGAGAATCGTTGTCATTAGAAGTGTCCCCCGTAATGAACCACTATCTTCGACTTGAGTTTTTTGATGCAACTCTGGCTTTGCCATATAAATCACATCCCTTCATTTTCATAAAATAATAATAATCGCTCCTTACAAGGTCATTATGACAAATATCACAGTTTGTCCATATCGAATCCGCCACATTTTGGTAAGTTTCATAAATATTTCATAATTCGTTCATAAAAAGTTAAAATTAGCCAACCCTCCTCATTGAAAAATCATCTTGAGAATTGGCTAAACTTGTGTATTCATGAGTTAACTATATTTTAGGATAGTATTGTTTATATTGCGGATTTGCATAATAAGGTGGCCTTTTTCCTATTAACGGCAATTTGAATGGAATTGGATTGGCATTGTATAAAACTTCAACCTTTTCATTTGAATGATTCAATAACAAAATTTTCACTTCAGGATTATAATAGTAATCTTGCAATTTAAATACCTCCCCCATTGTATTGACTCTTTTCTACCATATTCCTGGTCACTTTAACCTGTTCCCTTCAAAAATAGGCACCCTTTTCACATCTGATACATAAAGTAACCCAAAATGTTTTTTGGGGGAGGAATTCACGTGCCTGAAAACAATTCAAATACCAACCAGCCATACCCGTTATACCCAAACTACGGAAAAATTACTGAATACAAAAATGTGGCTTTAACTGTTCCCGAACAGCGCCAATATCGCCAGCCCGGTGTAGAAAGCCTAATGGTGCCAAGACCGATTATCGAAAATCCAAATTATAAAGGCAGCGGTAAACTCTTAGGCAAAACAGCCTTAATCACGGGTGGTGATAGTGGCATGGGTGCGGCCGTTGCCATTGCTTTTGCAAAAGAAGGTGCAGACGTTGCTATTAGCTATTTGGATGAACACGAGGATGCTAACCGAACGAAAAATAGAATTGAAGAGCTTGGACAACGGTGTTTACTGTTGCCGGGCGATTTAAGGGAGAAACAGCAATGCATTCATATCGTTGAGGAAACGATTAAGACCTTTGGTAAACTGGATGTTCTCTGTAACCACGTTGGCATTCAGTTTCAGCAAATAAGCCTGCTTGATATATCGGATGAACAATTCGACGACACCTTTAAAGTAAACATCTATTCGCATTTCTATGTGACGAGAGCCGCACTTCCCTATCTTAAAGCCGGAAGTTCCATAATTAATACGGCTTCAGTTGTAACTTATTATGGACATGATCAATTAATTGATTATACGGCCACAAAGGGTGCTAATGTCGGCTTCACCCGTGCCTTGGCCAATAATTTAGTTACTCATGGAATCCGGGTCAACGCCATAGCTCCTGGAAGGATTTGGACTCCTCTTATCCCAGCCAGTTTCTCTGCTGACCAGGTTCCACTAGCCGGAAATCCGATGGACCGGCAAGGACAGCCATTCGAAGTCGCTCCGGCTTTTGTTTTCCTCGCCTCCGATGATTCGCGGTTTGTGACAGGGCAAACCATCCATGTCAACGGCGGGCAGGTCATGTCCTCATAATAAAATAAAACAGCCAATTCACCGCGCTCGTGAATTGGCTAATTCATTGGACTTAAAATATTTTTTTCTCCATTGTTTTTGGATCAAATTCATAAAGCATCCATTGATTCTCATCGATAATCTGCAGCATTAATTTTTGATTTTGCCAGAATAATGAATGTGATCCGGTAAACTGATCGATTTTTTTCCCTTCGACATCAAAAAGATAAATGTCTGGAACAAAGCCAGGTTCTGAAAATACATCGGCAACTACATATTGACCTGTTGAGTCAAGAGACATTTGTTCAATGACAAGGGTCTCATTTTTACTTTTCGGATCTAATCGGGAAACCTCGGTAAATGTTTTTTGATCAAGATCGAATTTCAGAATAGTAACCCCAGCTGGATCCCCTGCTTTTTCGGCCATTTCCTGCAGGCTGAAAATCACTTTCTTTTCATCAGGACTAATCGCTAATGAGCTAATACGTACAGCATCTGTTTGGAAAAATTCCTTTGGAATATCTGTTAAAGAAAACAGACGCTCCTTTTCTCCGCCATCTTTTATTAAGAAAAGCTCATTTGAAAAATCCCCACTCGTGACTTCAACGCTTCCCGTTTCAATCACATTTTGAATCATAAAATGATCCTTTTCTTGCTTCAATTCAAATTGATATGTCCCTATTTTATAATAAGGATTTGCCGTATACGTCCAATACACGTTGGCTGTAACGAATGTAAGACCATTTTCCTCTTTTGAAGCGACGACATCATATCCAATTTGGTGCGGATTTGAGTAGGTTAAAAATTCCGGAGGCTGCTCCATCATGCTTTTCGCATAATCATCGTCCCTAACAATCAAAGCCTGCAAATATCTTTTCACTGTTTCTTCAGCTGAAATGGCCGTTTCATTGAGTGAAATTTTCATAATTTGCACCGCAGCATTTGGATCATTCTGTCTTTGTTTCAAGACATATAATGCTCGCTCATTTGAACTCCAAATCGGTAAGGTATATTGATATAAACCTTGTTTTTCATTTTCAAATCTAGATGGAACATTTGTTGTTACCTTTTTCGTTGTTTCAAGGTTGAAGTCTTTGATCCATACGTCATCAAAGCCATCGCTATTCTTAACGTAGGAAATATATGCACCATCCATAGAGACAGCCGGGTTAATGCCTTCATCAACCAAAGACTCTTCCCCATTTTTTACATCTTTCATGAAAATTTGGTTATTCCGCTCAAAAATCAGCTTTTGTTCCTTTTCAACAAAAATAGGACTTAAACCCTTTGTCACAGAAGTTTCTTTCATATTTTTGAGATTAATTTCAACGATCTCTGATGTACTTCCATCATTTTTTGTAACGTAAATCGTATTTTGATCTTTCCATACTGGTTGACTATAGGTGATTCCAGCCTCTCCATTGATTATTTCTTTACTTTTTTTAGTTTCTAACCCCAAAAGATAGACAGCCCCATTTTTTGAGTAAAGAAGTTGGTTTGCTATAGTGGACTGGCTCATACTATCCGCAACGTCTGCGGTCAATTTCGTTAAACCATCATTCGTATACTTAAAGATTCCTTGATCAGGTAACGAAACATATAAGGAACCGTTCTGATGGGAATAAGCAACCACTTCCCCACTACCGATATCCAAAAATGAAATTGAGTTTGTTATATTTAATGAACTTGCCTTCACAAATTGATCCGGTTGCGAATTTGAAAAATAAAACGCGATTAATACTGCAGCTGCTAGTAAACCACTAAGCCACGGATTTTTCCATAAGCTTTTTCTGCGTTTTGATTTTGAAACAGGTGTAAAAGTTTTACGTAAATCCTGTTTCAGTTCTTGATTCACATATATTTGATCCTTTAACTCATGTAAGTTTTTCTCGATTTTGTCATCCATTTTATCCTTCCCCCAGACATTTCTTCACTAGGAGACCTAGTTTTTTCGTAATTCGACTTGATTTCACACGAAGAGATTGTTCCGTTTTTCCTAAGATATCTGCTATTTCTTTAAACTTTAAATCTGCAAAATAACGGAGATTCGTAATCTCTAGATCTTCCTTTGATAAATTTTTCAAGCTCTTTTTTAAACATTCCATCTCATCAGACTCCTGAAATGGATCTTCAAATGGAATCGGGTTGAAATAAAACTCCATTTCATCACCGATTAAAATGCTTTTCTTTTTCCGGTAAAAATCAATGACCGTATTCCTCGCGACCATTAACAACCATGCCTTCGGGTTTTCAATTTCCTTTAAAGATGCTTGTTTTTCATATGCTTTTCTAAATATGTCACTGACAATATCATCGGCGTCCCATTTACTTCCTATTTTAAAATAGACATAACGGTAGACATCATCAAAGCATTCATCGTATATTTGGATAAATGTAACACTCAATCTCTCCCCCTCCATATCTTTAGCCGGCTCTATCTATAAAAACGAGTGAATTTCAAAAATGTAACATGGGTTTTAAAAAATAAATCATTGTTAATGTTATACTAAATTTACAATAATAGTAAACGTGAGGTTAACTATGAAGGACACTGAGGAAAAATCAATTATTTTATTTGATGGGGTATGTAATTTTTGCGATCAAACTGTCAATTTCTTAATAAAGCAAGATACCAAGGAAAAGTTTTTGTTTGCTTCCTTGCAATCAGATTCGGGTCAGAACCTTTTGAAAAAATTCCATTTGCCAATAGAGCATTTTGACAGTTTCATCTATGTTAAGGGTGAGAAGTATTTTACAAAATCAACGGCGGCGCTCCAAATCGCTAAAGATCTAAGAAAATGGTGGCAGTTTCTTTATATTCTAATTTTAATCCCGGGACCAATCCGTGACCGGTGCTACAATTGGATTGCGAAAAATCGGTATAAATGGTTTGGGAAAAAGCAGGAATGCGCCCTTCCAACACCTGAAATGAGGAAAAGATTTTTAAATTAAATAAGCCAATTCACTCAGATAGAATGAATTGGTTTATTTTCATTGTCCAGCTCCAGCGCCTATCGCCTAGCAAACTTTAGGACTCCTCCCTACGATAAGTCAACTAGGAATTGCTACCGCAATTCAAGTTTCCTTTATCTCAGGTCGAAG
>JAENZK010000419.1 GCA_016841285.1 Guptibacillus hwajinpoensis
CCATTGGCGAAGATGATTCAATCTGCATATTTGTGTAGTTCGTTCCTTGACCGGCAACAATAATTTCACCATCAAACAAGGAAAATCCCGGCAACTCTCTACCAAGCAAACTCCGCGGATCATTAGGGTTGATGCTGGTAGCTAATTCAAAGAAAAGAGTGCTTAAGCTGATGGGAGGTTGTTCTGTTTCATCAATAGCCTGTTTAAAATACTGATTTTCGAAGCCTAGCAAATGAACATAGGCCGTTGTATCTAGTTGTTTACTCCACTCGTTAATAGATGACGATGATATCCTTAACTCAGGCTTAAGAGCCGTGAGCATGCCAGCAATAACAAACATGACCATCAACGATACTGTTACGATAATAATTGGTTTAATAATTGTGTTTCCATTGAACGAAATCATTAAATTACGCAAACTCTCTCACCCTCTCAAAGCTTCTCTATTAACTTTATGCCCAAGCTTTGAGAGATAGAACCTACAAATTGATAGGATCGAAAGTATCGGTATATTTAATGAGTGTAGGAACCGATATTATCTTGATCAACTTCATAATGAAGTGCTGCATTCAAACCGGAGGCAATGACATTAGCCATATCCTCGATAAAGACGTCTACTTCCTTTGGCGTTACCATTAAATTATGCCCTAGCGGCGAGAGGACCTCATGAATTAACTTTCGTTTCTCCTCATCAGGGAGTGTACCGATTAAGCCCATAAAGGAACGTCTTTCCTCGTCATCAGGTAAATCCTCATCCGTGAGTACTTTTTTCTCACCAAATGTTAGGCCAGCTGGTGCGAGTCTTCTACTAGGTTTGTTGCCTTCTTTAAGCTCACGTCCGAAATGCTTTAATATAAAATCAATAGTATCACTAGTAATCGAAACAGCATCAACAACGGTCGGGATTCCAATCGCGATCACAGGTATACCCAGCGATTCCTTACTTAATTCCTTTCGTTTATTTCCGACACCAGAGCCTGGGTGGATTCCTGTATCAGAAATTTGAATCGTAGAATTCACACGTTCGAGGGATCTAGCTGCTAGTGCGTCAATCGCGATCACAAAATCCGGTTTTGTCTTTTCTATTACGCCGTAAATAATATCACTCGTTTCAATTCCAGTTATCCCCATCACACCTGGAGCAATTGCACTAACTGAACGAAAGCCATCTTTTACAGTTTCAGGCTGTAAATCAAATAAATGTCTAGTAACGAGCAGGTTTTCGACACAAATTGGTCCAAGCGCATCAGGAGTAACGTTCCAGTTACCTAATCCAACTACAAGACAACTGTCCTTGTCTTTGATGCCAATTTGTTTCATAAATTCACTAAATTCTTTGGCAAAGACTTGTTGTACCTCGTCCTGAAGCTCCGTATCCTGTTGCCTAATGCCCTGTACTTCTAATGTCAAATAGTTTCCAGACTTTTTACCAACTGTTTTCGCACCCAATTCAGTTATTTCCACTTTCGAGATTTTTACATTCCCGACTTTTTTTTCTTTAACAATGACCCCTTCTATTGCGGATAAATTAGCATCTTGTTTTTTTTGCTCTTCTACAACCATTTCATGTGCTTCTATAGCCAAATCTGTACGAACATTATATTTTGATAAATCAAGTGATTGTTCCATGACTAGAACCCCCTCATTCTAATAGGTACTGTTAAAAATTAGCATATCCATATTAAAAATAAACATGCATGAAATACTTTTGCCCGAGAAGGTATTGCATTACCCTACTCATTTTGATAAAATATTGTTTGTTCTATGTGAAGCCTTTATCGGCTTATCAGGAGGTGAAAGAAATGCCAAATATTAAATCTGCTATTAAACGTGTAAAAGTTAACGAAGGACGTCGTGCTCAGAACATCTCTGTTAAATCTGACATGCGTACAGCGGTTAAAAAAGTTGAAACGCTTGTTGTTAATAATGATGTAGAAACTGCAAAGAGCGCACTTATCACAGCTGCTCAAAAGCTTGATAAAGCTGCTCGTAAAGGTCTTATCCATAAAAATACTGCGGCTCGTCAAAAATCTCGTTTAGCTAAAAAATTAAACGAATTAAACGCATAATAGTGCCGATTAAAAAAGAAGCGTCATAAACGCTTCTTTTTTTATTTATTCAACTGTAAAATAAACAGCTCAATCAACAGCTTTTTATCCATTTTGCCCGTTTTCATTTTATAATCCATTTCCGCTAAATCATTCATTATCTTCTGCAGCTCTTCTTCACTAAATTTAGCAGCCTGATCCCCGGCCAGTTTAACACGGTATGGATGCACCTTTAAATAAGTCCCAGTTTGATTTTGACCATACCCTCTTTTAAATAGCTCTTTTACTTGATATATTAAGCGAAATTGTCCAGCTAATAATGACAAGATTTTAATAGGTTCTTCTTTTTGTTCTAGCAAATCATAGAAAAATAATAATGCATCTTCTGTCCTTCTTTTTACTATCATATCGATGAGAGCAAAGACGTTTTGCTCTAATGTTCGTGGAACTAGATTACGGATGATAGAAGAATCAATTCTAGTATCTTCTCCAATATAGAGGATCAATTTTTCTAACTCATTTGCGAGCAGCATTAATTTAGGGCCTACTAGCTGTAGGAGTAAATCAATAGCTTCTACTTCTATTTCCTTTTCTTCCTCCATTACTTTGTTTTTAATCCATGTACTAAGGGCTTTATCATCCATTAATGATGCCTGTATAACTTCCCCATTTTTCTTTAGCAGTTTAACAATTTTTTTTCGCTCATCCAACTTGTCATAATTACCGGTAAAAATGACAATCGCGTCTGGTGATGGGCTTTCTAAATACTGCTCAAGCCTTTTAAGATCATGCTCTAGCTTAGTTTTGTCTTTGTTTCCAGTAAAGAAAACAGGATCTTTAATAATAACAACCCGTTTATCCCCCATAAACGGCAATGTTTCCGCATCTTCAATCGCTACATCAATCGGAACCTCATTCATATCGAATACGGATAAATTAAACTCTTTTTCTTCAAATGACAACGCTTTGTTTATGATTAAGTTGACAGTTTCCTCTATTAAAAATTCTTCTTGTCCATATAGTACATATACTGGTGCGATTTTATTTTGTTTAATTTTTTTATGTATATCATGTAATGCATTCAATATTGTTCACCTCAATTTTATCAAATACGCCTTGGCGTATTTGCGCCCAGATTTTTTAGGCCCACACGATGTGGGTCACAAA
>JAENZK010000420.1 GCA_016841285.1 Guptibacillus hwajinpoensis
GTAAACGGCTTATAGCCGTGGAGCAAACCACCCTTTGGAAGGGTGGTTATGATTTAATCACGCATGGCTCCAGCCTCTCTAGAAGTCATTGCACCCTGTCCTTCGCTTACATCTTTTTGAATTTCTTGTTTAACCTCTTGTGCGTCAGTTCCCGCAAATCCTGGCTTCGTAATAGAATTCAAATTCAAATTCTCTTGCCCTGCTCGTTGTTCCGGTTTCATTGAGAAAACCTCCCTAATTTTTTGTTTACAATCTTAATATTTACAAAATTCCTAGTGAGTATCCAAGAATGTGGCTGGATTTGGTCACAAAGTTCCTTCCTGGTCTATGGCTCAGTTTCAGTTCCTCTAGGCCAGAGTTCCCGACCCTGCGGCTCATTTTTTCAAAATTTGACCCCGGTCAATGTTAGGTTCCTCGTTATGAATTAGTATTAAGGCATAGGAAGAGAAACAATGTCGACTAACTATCTTTCACAAATGACGAGGAGGATTTTCAAAATGAATCAAATTATTTCAATTAACAATCAAACAAGTCTTGGAGAGCTTGTAACTTATTTTCCTGCCATTACTATACGCCTGAATGAATTGCATATAGATTACTGTTGCCAAGGAGATCGTACACTGGAGGCTGTTATCGAAGAAGTGGGGCTATCAGTGGATTTTGTTACTGAGTTGCAAGACGCTTACGATGACTATATAGCTACTCCTGACAAGGAAATGCCAGTATCTGAGTTATCAGACGAGGATCTTATCGACCTTATTCTTGAAGTCCATCATCAACCAGAGCGTGCTCTGTTAAAAGAAATAGATCTAATGCTGAATAAAATTTTACTTGCTCACTATGACCATGACAAAGAATTAGTTTTGATGCTGCATAAAAACTTTGGCGAGTTAAAGCTAGAGTTAGAGGCGCATTTCGCTAAGGAGGAAAAGGAACTTTTCCCGGCGATGCGAAAGCAAGATAAAACACCTGAGGAAAGGGAAGCGATCCGCTTAAACATTGTTGAATTAGAAGGTGACCACGATGGCGCCGGAGATATTATTAAATACTTAATCAAAGAAACCAACGATTTCACGCCACCGGAGTTTGCGTGTCCTACAATGAATGCTGCCTATGCGAAACTCCACGAATTAGCCGATGATATTTTCCTTCATATTGTTAAGGAAAATAGCGTGCTATTCAAGCGCTACGAATAAAAAAATGAGTAAGGCACAAGCCAGCTTGTGCCTTTTTAATACGAAACTGGGCCAGAGTTCCCGACCCTGCGGCCCGCACCGCTTAAAGATCCATTCCGTTGTTATTGTCATGATTATTAGGCTTTTCCTTTTTTCTCCTAAGTTTTGAAAGCAATTTGCTAAAAAAGTTCCGTTTAGGTGTTTCGACTGGAGCAATGTTAGGCGGTGGATTGATCATTGGTGGTACAGGTATATCGATTGGTGGTTGAATAGGTATGTCGGTCGGTAACTTGTCTGGTGTGTAGGGTTGGAATCTTATTGGTTCAGAGATCGGTTTTGGTACAAGATCCTCGATTGGTTTTTCTTCCAGTTGTTGTCGATGTTTACTTAGAAAATTCCATAGTATGTCTGATGCGTTTGGACCCATTGGGTCTGTATAGGAACCATTTGGATTTCCGCCTGACCAAGTATGACCCATGCCCCCAATCATCCAAAGCTCCATTTGTGGTTTGCCGGCTCCATCATAATAGATATGCTGTGTATAGCTTTTACCATTGATGATGTCTGATTTGACTTCGGCTGGAGTAACATCAGCCTTCCCAACACCACCTTCAACGAGAAAGTTGGTTTGCGCCCATTGAGTGACTACTTGGTGGCCATTAATCGGGTTGACCGTTGTATCACTGGTTCCATGAAAAACAATGACCCGCATTTTTTTCTTATAATCGCCCATCTCCTGAAAGGCTTTTTTTCCACATTCATAAGGATCAACGACACCTTTTTCCATCCTTAATTTAGCTTCCTTTGCCATTGGGTCGGTTAGTAAAAATACATTGGCAGCGTCATAGGCAAGTCCCGCATAAATCCCGATACTGTTAAAGACATCTGGATAGCTCGCACCAAGAATACAGGCTAATGAGCCGCCTGCCGAAAAGCCCACAGCATACACCTGGTTAGCATCAACCCTATATTTACTTTTGACCTCATTAATCATTTCAAAAATGAGCTTCGGATGACCCTCGCCACGGTGCTGATTTTTATCCAAAAACCAGTTCCAGCATCCAAGGGGATTATATCCCGAAGGATCTAAAGGATTAAACGGATGGTTCATGTCAGGATAGAGGACAAGGAATTGTTCCTTTTCAGCAACTTTGTTCATATTAGTGCCTGTAGCAAAATCGACCGGATTCTGTCCGCATCCATGAAGCATCACCAATAACGGAGACTCTTTATCATGATGATGGCCACTAGGAACATATAGTTTGTATTTAAATTCTTGATAAGTAAAATTAAGAAATTCCCCCAAATCATCAAACCTCCAATTTTAAACTCCGCATTCCCACTATATTCTATTATAGACGCAACATAACAAATATAACGAAAAACATTTTGAGCCACAGTTCCCGACCCTGTGGCTCCCTAGTGGGATGGGACAGAGGGTCGGGAACTTTGGCTTTTTTTGTAGAATGTTCACATGTTTTCCCTTGCTTTTTAGAATGTAAATTGTTATCTTTGGTAGGAATAATGATATGGACAACCTCAACTTTAGATCACGAGGGAACATAAGATATAAAAGGGGATAGAATAATGGACATTTTTACAATTGTAAAATTAGATAAAGATGAAGTAGAGAGCTTAATGAATATTGAAATTCTGGAATCAACTGAAAAAATCTCTGATGACTTTGAAGAAGTGTGTATCGAAGGATTTTTAGATAAAACATCAAATAGCGAAATTTCTGTTGAAGAGGCTATGAAACAATTATTTGATACCTTGAAAACGAAAGGTGTTATTAACGAATCCGTTGAAACGTATTCTTACGAATTACCTGTATGTGGTTTGTTAAAAAATGCAAAGCGGAATGAAGAAGCTTTAAATAAGGATTACATCGTTATTTCTTATCACGCATAAAAATATAAAAATAAATGCCCCATCGGCCTAAGTGGTCTGATGGGGCATTTTTTATTGTGATCCACAGTTCCCGACCGAAGCCACTGAAAAAGTCCCCTCAGAACAGCTAACAAAAGTGA
>JAENZK010000421.1 GCA_016841285.1 Guptibacillus hwajinpoensis
TGAAGTCATCACAGATTATATTGGCCATTAAGATAAGAGGGGTGTTTCTTAAGGGAACACCCCTGTTTTAAAAAATTGGAGGTTAAATATGCTCACTCTAAATAACGTTGAAGTTATGTACGATAAAGTCATTCTAGTGCTTAAAGGAATGTCTATGGTCATTCCTGAAGGAAAGATCGTTGCTTTATTAGGAAGTAATGGTGCTGGAAAAACTACGACACTTAAAGCTATTTCCGGCTTATTAAAAAGTGAACGGGGAGAAGTTACTGACGGGCAAATAAATTTAAACGGAGAAAGAATTGATGAAAATAGTGCCGAAACGATTGTTAAAAATGGGATCTTTCAATGTATGGAGGGGCGGCGTGTTTTTAAACATTTAACCGTTGAAGATAATTTAATAGCTGGTGCCCATACAAGGAAAGACAGAAAGAATTTAAAGGAAGATATTAAAAAGGTTTATCATTATTTTCCAAAGCTTGAAATGTTAAAGCATCGACAGGCTGGCTATCTTTCCGGCGGAGAGCAGCAGATGCTTGCGATCGGTAGAGGGCTGATGGCGAAGCCAAAGCTCCTCTTATTGGATGAGCCTTCTCTAGGTATCGCCCCCTTACTAGTTAAAGAGATTTTCAGTATTATTAAGAAAATTAATAAAGAGGAAGGGACAACCATTCTCGTTGTTGAACAAAATGCAAATATCGCCCTCTCGATTGCGGACTACGGCTATATAATGGAAAATGGCAGAATTGTATTGGATGGTTCAGTTGATAAACTTTTATCCAATGAAGATGTCAGGGAATTTTACCTTGGTTTAAGTGATAAAGGCAGGAAAAGTTATCGTGATTTGAAGTCATACAAACGGAGAAAGCGGTGGTTGTAATGAACAAACTACAAAAAATAGTCCAGCATGCCTATAACAGTTCTAAAAACTTTATAGAGCGTATGGTTGCAGCAGATTTAAAGCCACAAGACATAATGTCAAGGGAAGACCTTTGTAAACTCCCCGTTTTAAAAAAAGAAGACCTGCCAATACTTCAAAAGGAATTCGCCCCATTCGGTGGAATGGCAACGATGGAAGCTTCGAAAATGGTGAGAATTTTTATGTCACCTGGTCCTATTTATGATCCCCAGTCGGTAGAGACTGATTACTGGAGATTCTCAGAAGCTTTAGAAGCAGCAAACTTCAATGAAAATGATATAGTTCAAAATACATTTTCCTATCATTTGTCGCCAGCGGGTTTTATGTTTGATAGTGCATTGCGGAAAATAGGTGCCACCGTAATTCCAGCAGGAACAGGAAACACGGAACTGCAAATTCAGGTTATGAAGGAATTAGGAGTAACCGGATATGTCGGGACCCCTAGCTTTTTAACGATTCTTTTAGATGCGGCCGAGGAAAAAGGATGGCAAGTCGGAGAAGAATTGAAGCTAAGAAAGGCCTTTTTTACAGCTGAGATGGTCACATCCAACATGAAGCAAAGATGTGAAAAGTTAAATATCGATGCTTATGAAGGATATGGTACAGCGGATTGCGGGCTAATTGCCTATCAAGATAAACAGGGGCCGGGCTTAAAGCTAACCGAAACGGCTTTAGTTCAGTTATGTGATCCTCTAACAGGTCAAGAGTTACCACTGGAGGGTGGTGAAGGAGAGGTGGTCGTAACCTTATTTGACGAAATATATCCGCTAATAAGATTTGGCACAGGCGACCTGTCCCGTTGGGTAAAAGGTTTTGAAGGGCGAAGATTAGAAGGCGTATTAGGTAGAGTGAGTGATGGAGTAAAGGTAAAAGGAATGTTTGTCCGCGAAAAGCAATTAACAAATATCATTCAAAAATTAGGATTTCAAACCTATCAAGCTATTATTTCAAGGGAAAATAACCAAGATCAGATTGAGATCATGATTGAATCTTCTGAATTGATCAGTGATGGAACTGTTGCAAAAATAAAGGAAATAATACGTGTAACACCTGTCGTTAAAGCTATTCCCAAAGGCTCCTTAAAACCCGATTCAAGGAAATTAGTTGATATTCGAAAGTGGAATTAACATTAGAAAAACACGGATTTGCCCATAATGGTAAAATACGATGTATTTTCTTATACTTTAATTCTTTAATAAAATTATACTTAAAGTGCAAAAAGAGTGAAAATCATTGAGGAATATGATTTTTCACTCTTTATCCGTTTTGTGCAGAAGTTTGATCTGATGCATCAGGATCAAATGTATTTGTTGCACTTACACCGTTATTTGATACAACTAAATTACCTGTATTAATACCACCGGATCCGGAATTTGATTTACTAACAGTTTTGGGAGAAATATAAAACGAATCACCGAAATGAACAATACCATCTGCATGGGTTATATTTATCGGTCCACCAATTATTGAAGGCATTATGAACATCCTTTTTAATACTAAACTTAGTCCTACTATTAGTGTATGGAAAACTTGAATAAAGTGTTCGTTTGTTTTATTCATTAACTTTGAGACATTAACTTCCAGATAATTGTTGAGCCGCCTGCTGTGTTTGAGCTTCCTCCACTAGCTCTTCCTCGACACTATATAATTGACGGATATGTTTAATCCAAGATTCTCCCTCAATATGATTTGTTGATCCAATATGAATAACCCCCGAAAAAGAAGCAGCCGTTATATCTACTGAGTGGACATGTATTTCTGAAGATTCATTGATTCTATTTATTTGTATTTGTTCTGATATTTGCGGTCTTGGTATTAAAGTCAAAAATAGCGGAAAATTAAAATGGCCTTCATTTCCGAAAAATATTTCTTCTTCCCGTTGGACGGCTAAAGCTTTTGAGTAAGGTAAAATTTGATTAGAATCACCAATCTCAAGGATAGAGCTGTACGCTAAAGTACGCAAATGAAAATTATCAACAACAGAAAGTCTAGGTATCAAATAAATCACATCCTAAAATTTAATTCCTTATCCAAGTGGAATTAGTGGAACAAATGGGCCAATGATTAAAGATTCTGGAGGTGTGTCGAAGGCGGATGCCATTGAAATTGTATTTACATCTCCTATAAGAAATACAGAAGAGGTGGAAACACCCGTGATTTTAATGTCACCTACACATAGTTCACGATATATTACAGTATAATCTATCATTATAAATGTCCTCCCGGCGGAAGATGATTAACTAAAACATCGATTGCATTTGAGATTTGCTTTTGAA
>JAENZK010000422.1 GCA_016841285.1 Guptibacillus hwajinpoensis
TTCAGCCACATTTTGAGGGATATTGATGGCTGTCAACTCTTCCAATGTTGCTTCCTTCAATTTCTTGATGGAACCGAAATGATTTAATATTTTCTTTTTTCTTTGCTCTCCCACTCCTGGAATTTCATCTAATATCGATTTGAAAGCTGTTTTCCCTCTAAGCTGGCGATGAAACGTGATTGCAAATCTGTGAACCTCATCTTGAATTCTTTGAAGTAAATAAAATTCCTGACTATTCCTGCCAAGATCAATCATCTCAAGCGGGTCACCAAAGAGCAGTTCCGATGTTCGATGTTTTTCATCCTTTGCCAAACCGCAGATAGGCAGTTCTAGTCCTAATTCATTTTCAAGGACATCCTTAACTGCTTGAATATGTCCTTTTCCGCCATCAATAATAATTAAGTCCGGTAGCGGTAAACCTTCCTTTAACAATCTAGTATACCGTCTTCTCGTTACTTCTCTCATTGATGCATAGTCATCAGGACCTTCTACACTTTTAATTTTATATTTGCGGTATTCTTTTTTCTCGGGCTTTCCATCTACAAACATAATCATTGCTGATACAGGGTCTGTTCCTTGAATGTTTGAGTTATCAAATGCTTCAATTCGATGTGGTGTAGGAATCCCCATTTTCTCCCCTAAGTTCTCAACGGCTTTAATCGTTCTTTCCTCATCTCTTTCAATCAGGGAAAACTTTTCTTTTAAAGCAATTTTCGCATTTTTTATTGCCAAATCAACTAATTCCTTTTTCTTTCCCCGTTTCGGTTGAACCACTTTAACCTCAACTAATTTTTCTGCATATTCACCATTAATTTCTTCAGCCAAAAATATTTCTTTAGGCTTTAGATGATTGCTTTTTAAATAAAATTGTCCTAGATAAGTAAGAAAATCTTCCTCCGGCTCATTATAAAAAGGAAAAAGTGATACATCCCGCTCAATTAATTTTCCTTGTCGAACAAAGAATACTTGTACACACATCCAACCTTTATCGTACGTGTACCCAAAAACATCACGGTCTACATGCTCATTCAAGTTCATTTTTTGCTTTTCCATGACCGTTTCAATATGGGCAATTTGGTCTCTGTATTCTTTGGCTCTTTCAAAATCAAGCTCTTCTGAGGCTTTATACATCTTCTCAGTTAACGACTTTTTAATATCTTGATATCCGCCATTTAGAAATTTTACAATTTCATCGACCATTTCTTTATTTGTCGCTTCACTTACATCCTTAACACATGGTGCCAAGCATTGATTCATATGATAATACAAGCAGACCCGATCAGGTATTGTTGAACATTTTCTTAATGGATAAAGACGATCTAATAATTTTTTTGTTTCGTTGGCTGCTTGTACATTGGCATAGGGGCCAAAGTATTTTCCCTTATCCTTTTTTACATTTCTTGTTGTAAGAAGGCGTGGATGTCTTTCAGCTGTTATTTTTAAATAAGGATAGCTTTTATCATCTTTTAGCATGACGTTATATTTAGGATCATGCTTTTTTATCAAATTCATTTCTAATATTAAAGCTTCCAGTTCAGAGGAGGTGACAATAAATTCGAAATCCTCTATTTCAGACACTAATCGGGCCGTCTTGCCATCGTGTGAACCTGTAAAATAGGAACGGACTCTATTTTTTAATATTTTCGCCTTACCAACATAAATAATCGTCCCTTGTCGATCTTTCATTAAGTAACAACCCGGTTGATCGGGTAAGAGAGCAAGTTTTTCCTTAAGATGATTGTTCACGATAATCACCTCCTATAGACAGTAAAAAAATAAGCCAAAAAGCTGGCTTATTTTTTTTTACTTTTATTAAAAATGGTTTTCTAATTTTGCTAACAGGGCGTCCTTTGGTTGGAAGCCGACGAACTGATCTACCTTAGCTCCGTCTTTGAATACTAGAAGTGTTGGAATACTCATAACTCCAAACTTAGCAGCTGTATCGGGATTTTCGTCAACATCTAATTTAACGATTTTTAATTTATCTCCTAATTCCCCAGAGATCTCTTCTAATACAGGAGCAATCATCTTACAAGGACCACACCATGGTGCCCAAAAATCTACTAAAACTGTACCTTGACTAGTTTCAGTTTCAAAGTTTTGATCTGTTGCGTTTACAATTGCCATTATAAAACCTCCTTAATGTGCGGTTAATACATCTAATAAAAAGAGTATATCATTATAAGTATTTCGATGCGAATCTTTTGCTCTCCTTCAATATTCCCTTAATTTTTCTTACGCATTCACTTTGATTTTCTTAAATTCCTCAATTAAAAGGGGAACAACTTCAAAAAGATCGCCGACAATACCATAATCCGCCACATTAAAGATGTTTGCTTCAGGATCCTTATTTATTGCAACAATGACCTTAGAGTTCGACATACCTGCAAGATGCTGAATGGCACCGGAAATCCCACATGCAATATACAAATCCGGAGTTACAACCTTCCCCGTTTGGCCAATTTGTAATGAATAATCACAATAATCAGCATCACATGCACCACGTGAAGCTCCAACAGCCCCACCTAATAAATTCGCTAATTCTTTCAATGTATTAAAACCATCTGCACTTTTCACACCACGTCCGCCTGCTACGATTACCTTTGCTTCTGACAAGTCAACACCTTCTGATGCTTTACGTACAACATCTTTAATAATAGAACGTAGGTCTTTAATATCGACTGGAAGCGATGTTACTTCACCCGTACGGGATTCATCTTTTTCAAGTGGTTGAATGTTGTTTGGACGGATCGTCGCGAAAATAACACCATCTGTTACAATCTTCTTTTCAAATGCCTTTCCGGAATATATCGGGCGTGTAAAAACGATATTTCCCCCAGCTTCTTCTACATTTACACAGTCAGATACAAGCCCTGATCCAAGCTTAGACGCAATTTTTGGTGATAAATCTTTCCCCAATGCTGTATGTCCCAAAACGATTCCCTCAGGGCTCTCTGCATTAATTACTGCAAGTAAAGCCTGAGAATAGCCATCTGGTGTATAATTACTTAACTGTTCGTTTTCTACTGTTACAACACGATCAGCCCCGTATTGAATCATAGTAGGAGCAAGGCTTGCAACTGATTCTCCGATTAATACTGCTACGACTTCTCCGCCTTCTGCCATTAGCTTTCCAGCAGCAACCGCTTCATATGATACATTACGTAAATTGCCTTCACGAACTTCCC
>JAENZK010000423.1 GCA_016841285.1 Guptibacillus hwajinpoensis
ACTTCAACCTTCATTAAAGAAAGGATGGTTTTTCAGCGGCTTCGGTCGGGAACTGCGGCTCAGTCGGGGTACATTTGGGCCACAGGGTCGGAAACTGTGTCCCAGGCTTAGAACTAGAGAACCCGCCCCTATGTCCCCATAAACAGCCTCAGAAAACTCTGTGATTTCTTGTTGGAGATCTTTAGCACACAATATATAATGGAAATACTAAACAATCAGAAGTGGGGTTTGGCCATGTTAATTCAATGTACTAAGAAATTGCTAGATGAATTGAAGATGGAGCCTGAACTTATAGAAAATAGTAACTATGATCCGCTTTTTGCTTGGCATGCCAATTTGATTATGGTTAATCGTAAGAAGACGGTTGTCCTTGTGAATGACAAAAATCGTTATCTGATCGTTCTCCATGGATTGAAGGCAAAGGACTTTCAAAAGCTCGGCGACCTTATTTTACAAGCGATTCAAAAGACTTTCGAAGAAGAGGGCATTAATGATGAAACGATTGAAAAATATTTGAACAGCTCGAAGGATATTTTTTTTACAAAAACAAAAGATAGAACCTCGGTTGCTCGTATGAATAGGTCCATTGAGGATATGTATGCCTATGGGCATCTTATTAATAGTGATGCCATTATTAATAGTAATTGGAGTGTAAATGCGAGCCGTATGTTGATGGGTGACGGGAAGAAAGATTATTTTTACCCTAACGAGGAGTTGTATAAAAACCTCGAGGCTTTTGCGGGGGAAAGTGATCCGGTTTTTAGTCTGCAAGCAGCGGTGTTTAAAGTTACGCTTAGATTGGAAAGGCATCAAGTTTGGCGGAGATTGGTTGTTCCGTTGCATTTGACATTTGAAAAGTTGCACGAGGTACTGCAAGAGGCGTTCGCATGGGAGAATTATCATCTTCATGAGTTTTACATCCTTGATGGGGACAAGCCTATTGTCAATCTAGTAGGTGATGAAAATGAATTTGAAACTTTTGGCTTTCAGGAAAAAATAGAGACGAAATTTGAGACTGATGTAAAATTGTCGGATTACATCCCTCAGTATAAGCAGATAAAATATATCTATGATTTCGGGGATCATTGGGAGCATATTCTTGAAGTTGAAGATTTGGTCGGGGACTATGATAAAAACTATCCTATTTGTATAGAAGGCGAGGGGATTGCGCCGCCGGAGGATGTAGGTGGTGAACCCGGGTACGAGGAATATCTTCGAATTTTGACAGATGAAAATCATTCGGAATATAAAAAAAACATGGTGAATAGGAATGTATGGAAAGGGAACAATGTTTTTGATATTGGTTTAATTAATAGAAGGATTAAAAGGGTATAGTATGGGTTTTTGGGGAGAGTTGATCATTTGGAATGATTGGCTCTTCTTGTTTGTTTCGGATGAGCGAGCCACGGGGTCGGGAACTGTGTCCCAAGAGAGAGCCGGAGTTCCCGACCCTCTGGCTCACACCCAACCCCGTTGGCGGTAGATCGTTTGTCGGATTTTGACGAAAATTAATTGTAGGATAGTAACTTTCTGCGTTGAATTATATAAGCCGAAGGAGGATAGGTTTGTGGAAGTAGTAGGTACTTTTATTTTAAATTCTATAAATGAGTTAGCTGTTAAAATTATAGGCCTTTCATTGACGATGACAGTGTTTGCTGTAATGATGTTTTTTATTACTGGTATTATAAAAACAACACCGGAATTTCGAAAAGGACTCATTGTTTTAAGTTCTTTAGTTGGTGTTATTGTTTGGATTGAATTTTTATATGCTTAAAATGAAGCTCAAAACGAGCCATAGGGTCGGGAACTGTGTCCTTTTTGGGACAGAGAACTCGACCCTGCGACCCGCTACTGTGACACTTCTGGGCCGGAGTTCCCGACCCTGCGTCCCACTGCTGTATCCCTTTTGGGCCGGAGTTCCCGACCCTGTGGGCCACCACCCGACCTTTTCCTTTAACAAAAAGGTTAGAATGGCTGCTATTTTGGTTAGCCTGTTGCAATCTTTTGCATGTTTAATCGCATGATTAAGTTCTTTTTACTTGTTTTAAGCATGTCGTCTGAAATAATTTCATAATGTTTTAGTATTTTTAAGTAGTATTCAATTTTAATGGCTGTCCTATTATCAATCATCGGCAGCTCATTGCCCTTTTCAATAATGTCAAAGTTAAGATCGGTTTGTATGCCCATTATATCTATTTCTTTTAAACATTCATTTGCATACTCTTTAATCGCATTTATTTGAACTTGGTACATTCGTGCCCCGTATTTTTTACCTCCGAACAACCCTTTTTTTGCCCCAGCTAAGATTTTAGTATAGTGAGATTTTTCCTTTGGACTTTTGAATCTCAGCATTCGTAATACAATTTCATCGGCCTCAGGTATAGTAACATAACCAGGGTCTGTATTGTATTTTCTTGACATGATGGCCCCCTCAGCTTATGACGTCCTTATTATGTTTTATGGAGACGATTCCTAATTTATGTCTTTAAACAAACGTTTAATTAAAAAAAGATCCGGAGAACCCGACCCTGTGGCTCCCGCGATCCTGTGGCTCTGGGCCGCAGGGTCGGGAACTGTGTCCCAGAGCCAGAGAACCCGACCCTGTGTCCCAAAATATTTTTATAAGTTCAAGGATAAAATAGGACAAAACGCAGTTTGTAAAGGGGAGTATTATGAAGGCAACCGATTTACTTGTGCAGTGCCTAGAAAATGAGGGTGTTGAGTATGTGTTTGGGATTATGGGGTCGGAAACTCTTGACCTGATGGATTCATTGTCTAAATCCAATCAAATTAAGTTCGTGAATGTTCGTCATGAACAAGGGGCCGCTTTTATGGCTGATGTTTATGGTAGATTGACAAAAAAAGTCGGTGTTTGCTTAGCGACCTTGGGTCCCGGTGCGACCAATCTTTTGACCGGGATAGCAAGTGCTAATTTGGATCATTCACCGGTTGTGGCGATTACCGGTCAAGCGGGTCTGGAAAGACAGTATCCAGAATCCCATCAATATTTAGATATAGTAAAAATTTTTGAACCAGCAACAAAATGGAGCGTCCAAATTAAAGATTCACAGACTATCGCAAAAATCATTCGAAAGGCATTTAGAGTTGCAAAAATGGAAAAGCCGGGCGCCGTTTTAATTGAATTACCAGAGA
>JAENZK010000424.1 GCA_016841285.1 Guptibacillus hwajinpoensis
CGCCGATGGTAGTTGGGGGCTGTCCCCCTGTGAGAGTAGGACGTTGCCAAGCAAGTAAAAAAGAGCAGATGAGATTCTGCTCTTTTTTATTTGGAATTACGTAAGTTTAGTTTAATTTATCTAAAAAATTATCAAATGATTCGTCCAACAATCGTTCCCTGTTAGTATCCTCATTCACATCTGTATCAATCTCGGTTTTATGCTTAAGTACACCATAAACATCATCTGGATTAAAGTGATTCTGAAGTTGAAATTGCTTTTTACTCTTCTTGTTTGGCATTGTAAGAACCTCACTATCAATGTTAGTATCAAGGAATATCTAATCAGCATTTGCTAATTTATTTCTTTCTACCGCAAAGGGTGGTTGCTCCATCCAACCGTTCTCAACCATAATTTTTGCTGCATCCTCAACAAAGGATGCGAGGTTAATTAATGACTTTGTATACATGAATCCGATATCATGTCTTCCGTTTACGGCCTCAGAATTTCCAAATGCCCTTATTTTCATGGCGAACATGTCCATTTTATGAAACAGCATTAATTTATCCGAAAATGGAGCAAATGTAGATTTAGTAACTAAATGGTCAAGATAAGAGGGTGTTGGCAAATCTTCGTTATGGAGTTTGGCCATGTACTTTTCAATGTGTTGATGAGTGAAATCCTTTCCTTTAATAAACAACTTTCGAATCTTTTCTGACTTTACTACCTGGCTAAATGCCATGATCAGAGCTTTGCTGGTTACATTATTTTCGATGTTATCGTAAAGATGAGTAATTTCTAATGCATGTAGGGGTCGAACATCCCCGAAAAAACCATTTAAGAAATCATTTTGAATAAATTCCACTTTATCTGGGATCGGAATAATTGGTGGTTTGGAAATAAGTCCTTTATTCATCAATAGATTCTTAATTTGTTTCATCAACGCCATGGTGGACTCCATACAATACATAAAAAAATCTTCTACATCTCTTCTATAAACAAGTGGTAAAGCAATGTTATAAATGCTCATTCCTGCTTTTCCAACATATTTTAAGTAATGTATGTAATATTCATCTTGAAATAAACGAGGAGCACTAGCGTTAAGGTCTTCTTCTTCTGTAAAGCCTTTTGGAATTGGAAAATTTTCTCGCTTGAAAATCTCCTCCGTTGTTTGGAGGAACTCTGTACTTAATTGTAATGCATTTTCTAACAGAATTTTAATATTTGGATCTTCCACATGTTGAAGAAAATAATTTAATATACATTTTGACATGCTGTTTCCCATATATGTAGCCCACAGTTTGCCCATTTCCGCAGCTGTGAGGTTCTCATTTATGTCCGTTTTAGAGGAACTAAAAATAATTGGTTTGAGCGTGGTCATAATAAATCTCCCTTTTTATGTTTAGGTTAGTATTTTCCACCATTCAAAAACATATTCCACTAAAGCTTATTGGTTCAATTTCCCCATTTATTCATTTATCTCCCAAAAAAATTAAATTTTTTTAATTTTTTATTTGCCTATTGACAAGTTGGAAAATGTTGTCGAACCCTTGAGTTTACTGGGTTTCCATAGTGTTAATGAAGCATACAGCTCTTATAGATTTCCAAAATCTGAAAATCGACTGTGATTTAACGCACATTATTGAAAATGATTTGCAATTAATATGGAGGTAGATAATCAATTGGGAGGTGGAGTTCGATGGCTACAACAAAAGAAACCCGAGAGGTAGTCAAAGAGGGCCGAGAAGGAGTAGGAACTTTTATCGGAGTAGGGATTGTTGGTGCTGTAATATTAGTTACGTATATCGTGATGTACGGACTATATATGGCAAGAGTTTAGTAGAGAAAGGAGTTAGGAAAAATGCATAAATCGGAAAAAATATGGCTGACGATAAGTTTCGGAATGATTATGGGCTTTATGATTCTTACTGGTTATCAATCATTTGCATTAGGGATGGAACCACCAACGGGCATGAATACACTTGATCCACAAAAAGTGGACCAAACCCCTCCATTTGACAAACCAGGTGTGACACAAATCGGAGATAATGAATATGAGGTTGTCATGACTTTACAAGTTTTCAGTTTTGCTCCTGCTAAGCTTGAGTTTCCTGCTGGATCAACTGTTCATTTTAAATTAACTTCAAAGGATGTTGTCCATGGATTTGAAGTTGCAGGAACTAACATCAATGCAATGGTAATGCCAGGCTATGTTCAAGAAATCACACAAACATTTGATAAACCTGGTGATTATTTAGTTCTATGTAATGAATATTGTGGTGCAGGGCACCAATTAATGTCTACAACCATTACGGTTAAATAAAAGGGGGGAGTTACATGCAACCTACATCAACAACGGCAAAAATGTCTCAGCCGTCATTTAAAGAAAGATCAAATCAAATGCTTGGTGCAATACCGCAAGATGCTATCATATCAAAATCATATTTATTTGTCGCTTTTACAGCGGTACTTCTTGGTGGGCTGTTAGGCTTATTACAAGGCTTAAACCGTGCAGGTATACTTCAACAAATGCCACTCGGATTGAACTATTATCAAATTTTAACTGCCCACGGTTTATTATTAGTAGTTGTATTTTCTGCAACGTTTTGTATTGGTTACTTTTATGCGGGTCTTTCCCACACATTAGGAGGACTTCTTCCAAAAGTTAGAAAGATCGTATGGACTGGATTTTGGTTGAAAATTGTCGGAACTGTCATCGTCGTCATTCCGGTATTAATGAATGAAGCATCTGTTATGTATACATTCTATCCGCCAATGAAAGCTCACCCAATGTTTTATTTCGGGTTAGTATTTGTAGTATTAGGCGTATGGGCAGCTGCTATTGGGGCTTTTATTCAAGTAGCTTCTTGGAGAAAGAATAATCCTGGAAAACATGTTCCGATTTTCTCTTTCTTTGCAACTGGTGTATTTATTCTTTTAGTAGGCGCAACATTAATGTTTGCAGTTGAAGTATTATTCATGATTATTCCTTGGTCTTTAGGATGGGTTGATACAATCAATGTTATGGTTTCTCGTACCCTATTCTGGGCATTTGGACATACAGCAGTATATATTTGTTGTTTAACAGCTGTATCTGCTTGGTATGTTATTGTTCCACTATTTATCGGTGGTAGACGCTTTAGTGTTTTACT
>JAENZK010000425.1 GCA_016841285.1 Guptibacillus hwajinpoensis
TGTCTAAAAAGCTACTTGAAAAAGGCCATAATGTAATTGGAATCGAGCCTTCTAAAGAAATGCGCGCAATCGCAAAGCAAAAACTGGCTACTCTTTCCCTACTTGACGGTGATTTTTTAAACTTACCAGAATTAAATGTTAGAATTGATGGTATTGTAAGTACTTGGGCCTTCCACCATCTTACTGATGACGAAAAGAACGTAGCGATTGAAAAATACAGCCATTTACTTGAAAAAGGTGGAAAAGTTGTCTTTGCAGATACCGTTTATGAAAATTCAGATGCAAAACGTGCTATAATAGAGGATGCGGAACAAAAAGGCTACAAGAATTTGGTTGATGACTTAAATCGAGAATATTATACAATGAAAGATGTACTCCGTGAACAATTTACACAGCACGGTTTCTATGTAACTTTCAAACAATTAAACAAATTCGTTTGGTTAATAGAGGCCGAAAAACAATAAGTTGGAGGTCTGTTTTACATGCAAAAAATGAATGTTGAAAGTTTCAACCTTGATCACACAAAAGTAAAAGCACCATATGTACGTTTAGTTGGAACAACTGAAGGGGCAAATGGCGATAAAGTATACAAGTACGATATTCGTTTTTGCCAGCCTAATAAAGAGCATATGGAGATGCCTTCTCTTCACTCTTTAGAGCATATGATGGCCGAGTTTATTCGTAATCATTTGGATTGTGTTTTAGATATTGGACCAATGGGATGCCAAACTGGTTTTTATCTTCAAGTAATCAACCATTCAAATTATGAAGAAATTCTAGATGTATTAGAAAAAACTTTAAATGATGTTTTAAATGCAACAGAGGTGCCTGCTTGCAATGAAATTCAATGTGGATGGGCTGCAAGCCACAGCTTAGAAGGGGCTAAAGAAGTTGCTAAAAACATGCTAGCCCATAAAGATGAATGGACAGAAGTGTTCGCATAAGAAAAGCGCAAGCGCCTTGCCCATCGCCGTACAAACTGGAGGGGCTTCGACTGAGATAAAGGAAACACGGCGAGCTTGCGAGTCGATGTTGACTTATCGTAGGGAGGAGACCTGAAGTTTGCTAGGCGATAGGCGCTGGAGCTAGACAATTAGGCACAAACTCATTTAGGCGTTGCCGTATAAAGGCAACGCCAAAAATTGTTATCAAAACCAACTATTCATCTCGGAAAACATACTATAATATAACTGTAATCATCTTAAATTCTTGGGGTGCTAAAAATGAAATATTATAAACACGTACATGAACTAATTGGGAATACTCCATTAGTTGAAATAACTCAATTTGAACTACCTAAAGGTGTCCGGCTTTTTGCAAAACTGGAATATTTAAATCCAGGTGGGAGCGTAAAAGATCGTCTTGGGAAAAAGCTGTTGCAATCAGCTCTTGAAAAAGGTTATATTTCTCCTGGAGGAACGATTATTGAACCTACGGCAGGCAACACCGGAATCGGGCTTGCTCTAGCTGCTGTTGGTACAGGGATTAACGTCATGTTTGTCGTTCCTGAAAAATTTAGTGTTGAAAAACAAGAGCTAATGCGTGCATTAGGAGCAACCGTGGTCAATACGCCGACTAAGGATGGCATGACAGGCGCCATCAACAAAACAAAGGAGCTTCTAAATGAAATCCCTAATTCTTATTCCCCACAGCAATTTGAGAATCCAGCTAATCCAGAAACTTATTTTGAAACATTAGGTCCAGAAATCTGGGATGCATTAGAAGGTCAAGTTAACGTCTTTGTTGCAGGTGCTGGATCAGGCGGTACCTTTGCAGGCACAGCACAATATTTAAAAGGACAAAATCCTGCTATAAAAACCGTGATTGTTGAGCCAGAAGGCTCAATCCTAAACGGCGGTGAATCAGGACCACATCGAACAGAAGGAATCGGCATGGAATTTATTCCGCCTTTTGTGGACACTAGTCTTTTCGATGCTATTCATACGATTAGTGACGATGTTGCCTTTAACCATGTGGTTGAACTATCGCAAAAATGCGGGCTGTTAGTGGGAAGTTCATCCGGATCAGCGTTTGAAGCATGCTTACGTGAAGCACAAACTGCAAAACCTGGAACGAATATTGTTACGATTTTCCCGGACAGCAGTGAACGTTATTTAAGTTCAGGAATATATAAAAAACAATAATTGGGAGTGAAGAACATGCGCAAAAAAACACAACTCATTCATGGCGGTATAGCTAGAGATAAACATACAGGAGCAGTATCAGTACCCATTTATCATTCAAGCACGTTTAAACAAGAAGGCGTAGGAAACTTCGTTTATGAATATGCAAGAACTGGAAACCCAACTCGTGAAGCTATAGAAGCTTTGATCCGGGATATCGAGGGCGGCTATCGCGGCTTTGCTTTTGGTTCCGGAATGGCTGCCATCACTTCAGTTATGATGCTTTTATCAGCAGGTGATCATGTCATTATTACAGACGATGTATACGGTGGCACTTTCCGTGTGATGTCAAAAGTATTAGCTCGCTTTAATCTTGAATTTTCATTTGTAAATACAAGTTCAATTGAAGAAATTGAAAAAGCAATTCAACCGAATACAAAAGCAATTTATGTTGAAACTCCAACGAATCCATTATTAAAAATAACAGATATCGAAGATGTTGCTACATTTGCTAAGGCAAACGAGCTATTATTCATCGTAGATAACACGTTCAGCACACCTTACTGGCAAAATCCGCTTGAGCTTGGAGCAAATATCGTACTCCACAGTGCAACAAAATATCTAGGTGGACACAGTGATGTTGTAGCAGGACTGGTAGTAGTTGATTCTGAAGAGCTTGGTCAGCAGCTCCACTTTATCCAAAACTCTGTTGGTGGTATTCTTGGTCCAGAGGATTCTTGGTTATTAATTAGAGGCATTAGAACTTTAGGGATACGCATGGAAGAAATCGAAGAAAACACGAAGCGCATTGTTGACTTTTTACTACAGCATGAAGCTGTTTCTAAAGTTTACTACCCAGGACTTGAAGGTCATAAAGGACATGATATTCATAAAAAACAAGCTAGAGGCTTTGGCGGCATGATCTCCTTTGATGTCGGCAGTACAGAAAAAGCAGAAGACCTCTTGCGTCGTACGAACTACTTTACACTGGCAGAAAGCCTAGGG
>JAENZK010000426.1 GCA_016841285.1 Guptibacillus hwajinpoensis
TAGGGAGGAGACCTGAAGTTTGCTAGGCGATAGGCGCTGGAGCTAGACAATGATGCGCAAAATTATATACTTTCTTATCTCTCAATTAAAAGGAGGAAAAAGGAAATGGCAGGAATTAAACACGGAGCACCACTAGTACCATCACCATTAAGGGTGATGTTCTATTTCGAATCAACAGGGTGGTTTAATACTACTGGTGAGGAGAAAACAAATGAGATTTTACCAAAATTAAATGAGGTTATCGCTTCATGGAAAGAAAATGGTTCTGAGTTACTAGGAACATTGGACCGTGATATTTTAACAGCCGGTTCAGCTGGAAATACAGGTTGGCATGCTAGTTTCCTCTATAATGTTCCTGATTTACAAACCGTTGCAGATATGACACATTCCTTCCGTGAAACGGGTTTAGATAAGTATTTCCGTTTAGAAGCAGTGATCGGTAGGCCGTTTTTCTTACTTGAAAAAAATTAAAGGAGAGACGTATATGAGAAAAGGGATAGTATTCAGTTTAATTACTTTAATGGTGATGTTTATGGCAGCCTGTAGCAGCACTTCATCAGGAAATCAATCAAGTGGAACTGAAACAAGTGGAAAGCAAACAAACGGAGAAAAATCAGCTGATGTAATTGAACTAAACTATGCATTCTTTGCTCCTGCTGGGACTTTCCCTGCTGTTCAAATGGAAAAGTGGGCTGACGAAGTTGAAAAAAGAACGAATGGAAAAGTAAAGGTGAATACATTCCCAGGAGGCTCATTATTAACAGCCGAAAATATGTATGATGGAGTAGCAAATGGGCTAGCTGATATCGGTTTATCATCAACAACATATGAACCAGGTCGATTCCCATTATTGGCGATTTCTGATATGCCTTCAGGATATCCAAATGCAAAAGTAGCTAGTAAAGTTATTGCTGATTTAGTAAATGAATATACACCTGATGCTTTTAAGGATTTCCATATTATTACAACATTTGCTTCGGAGCCAGCTTATATCCAATCACAAAAACCAATTGAAAGCTTAGAAGATTTAAAAGGAAAGCAATTACGTATCTCAGGTGCCACAACGGATTTATTTAAAGAACTAGGCGCTTCACCAGTAGGTATGTCTCAAAGTGAAGTAGCAGAAGCTCTTCAAACAGGAATTGTTAATGGATATGTATCTTCTCGTGAAGTATTAAAAGATATGAAATATGCAGAAATGGTGAAATACGTGACGGATTATCCACTTACAGTAAATACATTTGTCGCAGTGATGAATAAAAGTAAATGGGATGCACTTCCTGATGATGTCAAGAAAGTGATTGACGAATTAAACACCGAAATGACTGATTTTACTGGCGATTATTTAGATAACTATGTTGGTGAGGTTCTAAAATGGAGCGAAGGTGAACATAGTATCCAAACAGTTTCACTTAAAGATAAAGAGAAGTGGGATGAATTCGGTAAAAATTTACAACTTGATACTGTTAAGAAGGCTGAAGAGGCTGGATTACCTGGACAGGAATACCAAAGTCGCTTGACTGAACTAGTTGAAAAATATAGTCAAGAATAATAGAACTCAAAAAGATGATTACTCCCTATTATGTTTTCATTAGGGGGTAATCATTTTATACGCTAGAAGTAGACTTTTAAAAGAATCTTTAGAGGAGGGATATGATTGAGTGAAGTAACAGAATTAACATCAAACCAAGAGTCTATGAGTCTTAATATAGAAAAAAAAGCAGCAGGAACAGCAGTGTTTGAAAAATTTACCCTTAGGGTTAGTCAGTGTTTCGCTTGGATTTCTGGAAGCGCTATTATAGTGATGATGCTGCTTATTGTTATTAACGGGATTAAACGGACTTTTTCAGCTCCAATATTAGGAGTTACTGAAATCGTCGGTTGGCTCGCTGCAATTTCGGTTTCTTTTGGACTAGGTTATACGCAAATTCATCGTGGTCACGTGGACATTGATTTACTTGTTGCAAAATTTCCAAAAGGATTACAAAAGGTGCTAAGAATTATTGTTGCTTTTCTTTCTCTAGGCTTTTTTAGTATCGTGGGCTGGCAGCTAATTCGCTACGCCTTTTCATTATCTACCAATCATAATGTTTCACAAACCTTAGGAGTTGTCTATTACCCCTTTGTGATTCTCTCTGCACTTGGATTTATTGTATTTGCTCTAGTTCTTCTGAAAGACCTTATTTCCGAATTCAAAGGGGGAGATTCCATTGGATCCAACTAGTATCGGTTTAATTGGTATCATAGCTTTGTTAGTCGCTATTTTTTTGCGTATGCCTGTGAGTTTCGCGATGTTTATAACCGGATTTGTCGGATTATTCTTATTTATGGGAAAAGATGCGGCTTTTAATATTCTAAGTGCTGATATTTGGGGACAATTTTCTAGTTACACTTTGGCGATTATTCCATTGTATGTTTTTATGGGGGAAATTATTTTTCGTTCTGGTATTACCCAAAATTTATTTGATGCGGCATATAAATGGCTGGGGCAGTTTAAAGGTGGTATGGCAAGTACAACCATTTTAGCAAGTGCTGGCTTTTCCTCCATTTGCGGCTCCAACACAGCTACTGCAGCAACGATGGGAACCATCGCTCTGCCGGAACTAAAAAAATATAACTATGATCAGGCCATCAGTGCTGGAGCTGTAGCAACAGGTGGAACACTAGGGATCTTAATCCCGCCAAGTACCGTGTTAATTGTAATTGCCATCCAAACACAACAATCTGTTCAAGATTTATTCGCAGCTGTTCTTCTTCCGGGGATCCTGCTTACAACCTTAATGATATTGACTGTTATTTTTCTTTGTCAGAAAAACCCAAGTTATGGACCACCTGGACCTAAATTCCCTTTAAGTGAAAGGTTAAAGTCTTTATCAGGAGTTTTTCCAGTATTTGTTTTATTTGCCTTTGTTATCGGTGGATTGTTTTATGGATTGTTTACACCAACCGAATCAGGGGCATATGGTGCATTTGGGGCCTTGATCATTACTATGGCAATGAAGAAGTTCACATGGTAACGTCTTGTGGATGCTTTAGACAGTACCATACGTTCAACCGCAATGGTGTTATTTTAGATGTAGGTGCTGTAGTATGTGGACGTTTTATCACGGC
>JAENZK010000009.1 GCA_016841285.1 Guptibacillus hwajinpoensis
GTACAAAGGACAGAGAAAAGGGTTTCTCTGCATTTTTCCAAGTTTACTTAATTATTAGGGGGTTTTTTTATGGTTTGGGAGGTATTAAATATCATTGGCACGATCGCCTTTGCCATAAGCGGGGCCATTATTGCGATGGAAGCGAAGTATGATATTATTGGAACTTATGCACTTGGGTTGATCACTGCCTTTGCCGGCGGAGCTATAAGGAACCTTTTAATTGGCATCCCCATCACTGTATTATGGCAACAAACAGGACTTTTTATTATAGCAATGATCACGATTACGATCGTTTTTCTGTTTCCAGATAAAGTTGTCCGTAGATTAAAAGAATTGAATCTCTTTGATGCGATTGGGTTATCTGCTTTTGCGGTGCAAGGTGCAATGTATGCACATTCAGTTGACCTACCTATAATAGCTGTTATGTTTTCGGCTGCGATTACAGGTGCAGGTGGGGGAATCATTCGTGATATATTGGCTCAACAAAAGCCACTTGTGTTTCAAAAGGAGGTCTATCTCCTCTGGGCAATGCTTGCTGGTTTCATTATCGGTATGGGGTGGGCTACGGAATCATACCAATTTTACACACTATTTGTTTTGATCTTTATATTGCGTGTGATGTCCTTTCAGTTCGGTTGGGGCTTGCCAACTAGAAATTCTAAAAGTCTACACAGTAACTAACATTTTCATAGAATAATAGAACGAATTCACGCCATACTTGTGATAAAGTAAAATCATAGGGGGGAGTGAATATGGATATTATCCTACAAAAGGTATTTGTTGGATTGCCACAAAAAATTGGCAAAAAAGACGCGGAAAATCCGATGGAACGGGAATGGGAGAGCGGAATTTTTAAACAACCAATTCAAGGTCCTGTTTTGCTATCCAAAACAGGCTTATGTGGTGATGGACAAGCAGATAGGGAAAACCATGGTGGACCTGAGAAAGCTGTTTTTGTCTATCCTTTTGAACACTATGAATATTGGCAAAAGGAATTAAATACAACAGAAATTAAGCCCGGTGCTATGGGTGAAAATTTTTTATTGGAAAATGTTAAAGAAGATATGATCGCTATTGGAGACACGTTCAAGATTGGGGATGCGGTCGTACAAGTTTCCCAGCCTAGGCAACCATGCTGGAAGCCAGCCCGTCGTTTTAAAATAAAAAAATTAGCATTATTAATCCAAAATTCAGGAAGAACCGGATGGTACTTTAGGGTTTTAAAAGAGGGGAATATTGGGGACGATCAAAAGCTTACCCTGATTGATCGGCCTTGCCCAAAATGGACAATTGCCAAGTGTAATGAGATTATGCATGGTGCTTCTCCAAATCCGGATGAGTTAAGTGAACTTGCTCAATGTGAATGGCTTGCCGAAAGTTGGAAAAACACACTACAAAAACGGATAGCAACGGGCGAACCCTCTGATATACGAAAAAGAGTGCTAGGGCCGAATGAATAACTGGGAAAAATTGAGATAGATCGTGCCCGATGTGCATGCTTTGAACACAATTCGGTAACGATCACGGCCTGAACGTGCCCGAAAGTGGTGGCCTGCTCGCAAATCGGTAACGATCACTGGCCTGATCGTACCTATAGTCCTTACTAAGAAGGAGATACCCAGTTACGACCACTAGTTTCCAACTTGATTTATTTTCAATCGATTGTATAATGTAAATGAATGTTTTCTAGGGTTCCGCAACGATTTGGTTGGTCTGGACCGAGAGAAAACTCACAGCTAGTGCTGTGTCACGGAGGGATAAAAGCCCGGGAGATCCTGTTTTTCAACAGTGGTCTCTCAGGCTTTTTTGTTTTTCTAATAAGGAAATTTTTTAATGGGGGGTACTTTATCGATGAACAAAGATTGGGTAACCGTGTTTATTGCCGCTTTTTTTGAAGTCTTTTGGGTAATTGGTTTAAAACATGCTTATGACTTTTGGACATGGCTTGGTACGGCCATTTCAATTTTGATCAGCTTTTATTTCATGATCATGGCAGGGAGGAAATTGCCGGTTGGAACTGTATATGCCGTATTTGTGGGTATGGGAACCGCGGGTACTGTCCTTTCAGATATTGCCTTTTTCGGTGAACCATTTAATATCGGAAAAATTTCTTTGATTATAGTTTTATTAGTGGGCGTTATCGGGTTGAAATTGGTGACGAAAGACGAGGTTGAGGAAGGGGAGAAAGTCTAATGGCATGGGTATCCTTGTTTATTGCCGGTCTGTTTGAAATGTTTGGTGTGGTGATGATCAATAAACTCCATAGGGATAAAAATTGGCAGGCAAAGGTGCTATTGCTTCTTGGATTTGGTGGGAGCTTTCTATTTCTTGCCATTGCGATGAAGACATTGCCAATGGGAACAGCTTATGCGATTTGGACTGGAATTGGTGCCTCAGGCGGTGCCATCCTCGGCATGCTATTATACGGAGAACCAAAGGATTGGAAGCGGCTTGTTTTTATAGCAATCATTATCGGATCGGTTATTGGGTTGAAGCTTATTTCTTAGTAAAGGCGGTGGCCCAGCGGCCAGGGGGTAATCGTTTAGCGTGACCGAAACTCGCAAAAAAACAGAATTCGGTCACGCAAAACCGAGTAGCGTGTCCGAAATCCACAAAAATGTAGAATCTAAACACGTAAAACAATCGGGCGTACCCGCTTTTCTTGTACTATTCCTTTATCGACAAACGCCGTTTTTTCCTATCGATCGCTTCATTAAAAAGCCTTTTTTCTTCCTCTGTTTCAGGAATAACAACGAGAACAGGGATCGGCTTTTTATCTTCATCTATTGCCACCATCGTTGTGATAGCGTTTGTTGTTAATGTTCTTTTGCCTGTTTTAAGATTTTCCGTTTCTACTTTTACATAAATCTCCATTGATGTTCTTCCTGTTGAAATAACGCTTGCTTCAAGAAAGAGGATATCACCAACTACGGCTGAAGAGACGAAATTAACAGTGTCCGTCGATGCTGTTACAACGGTACTTTTGCTGTGTCTCATAGCAGTTATCCCTGCAATTTCATCAATATGAGCTAAGACAACGCCACCGAAAATTGTCCCCATATGGTTTGTATCCTGTGGTAAGACTAGTTTTGTTTGGAATGTTCTAGATATGTTGTTGGATATTTTGTCAGTCATTTAATTCCCTCATTTCCTTTTCCTATATCGTTATTATTCTTTATAGTTTGCACGTAATCCTTTTTTATATTTAAAAGGGCCCAATTTTCGACACCCTTTTATGGGCGGAAAGGCTATTATAATAGGTAAAACTTATTCTAGGAGATAGATGAATGGCAAATGCTGAATTGATAAAAAGATATTTAATATTTTTAGTAGGACTATTATTTATGGGGCTGGGGATTGCTTTAATAACTAAATCCACGTTAGGAACATCACCAATATCGAGTGTACCATATGTGGTGAGCTTAATCACTCCGTTTACATTTGGTCAATTGACCTTTGCGCTTGCTTTAGTTTGTATCCTTATTGAAATTGCAATTTTACGGCGGGATTTTACAAAGGATCAATATTTACAGGTGTTTGTAGGGCCCTTTTTTGGACTTTTTGTCGATTTTGGAATGTTTATTTTTTCCTTTATTCATCCAGATTATTATATCGAAAAACTTTTATGTATTGTATTGGGCTCCATTATCCTGGCGCTGGGAGTGTACTTACAAGTTTTTGCTGGAGTTATAATTAATCCGGGTGAGGGAGTGGTTAAGGCGATCGCCGGTAAATTAGGAAAAGACTTTGGAACTATAAAAATTCTATTTGATTGGTTCCTTGTAGTTATATCCCTTATCATTTCCTTAAGTTCACTTGGTATTATAGAAGGGGTACGGGAAGGAACGTTGATTTCTGCCTTCCTTGTCGGTTTTTTTGTAAAAATATTCAACAAAGTATTTGTAAAGCATGTTCAAATGGAAAGATGGTTTGCAAATTAGTTTTATAAAAAGAAAAGTGGGACACAGCCTAAATCCGTGTCCCCTTACCTTACCCCAATCTATCCCGTCCATCCACTTATAAATCCTTTCGAGAAAAAAATAATTACTATTTTAGTATTATAACTAATAGTGTTATAGTCCTTTTTATATAACGAGGCTAAAATTTTCCGGTTTCGATTGTTACATCAATCATTTTGGATGCAATAATATAAGTCAAAACGGAATATAACGCTTTATCCCAACCAAACACAAATCCTGCACTAAAAAAAATAAAAATATTAATAAACATGATAACCCTGCCGATAGAAAAAGTTGTCGCTCTGTTAACCAATATTCCCACTAATTCTGTGCCGTCAAGGGAGCCTCCATAACGGATCACTAATCCTACCCCAATTCCTAACAAGGCACCGCCCATAATCGAAGCAACAAATAAATTTTTTGTTGGTACAGGTGCATTGTAGAGAAAATACGTGCAAAGGGATAAGATGCTGATTCCAATTAACGTC
Organism: Guptibacillus hwajinpoensis; assembly: GCA_016841285.1. Lineage (GTDB taxonomy): Bacteria > Bacillota > Bacilli > Bacillales > Bacillaceae_J > Schinkia. Next base: position 4,448 of record JAENZK010000009.1, read on the forward strand.
GTTAAGACAAATCTTTTGCCAATCTTTTTGTAACCTATGTAAAGAAAGGGAAGATTCAATAATAAAAGGTAAAATTCCAATTTTAAACCAGTTAAATAAGAAAAGATGATCGAGACCCCAACGATTCCTCCATCAATAATATGATTCGGTACCAAAAAGCTTTTCAAACCAAAAGCCGCAAACAGGGATCCAATTGACACGAAAAAGATCGACTTTACTAGATAGCTAATGGGAAATCCGCATCTTTCTATAGGTGAGAGCTTTGGTGGGAGCATTTGTGCCATGATGAATGGCGGAATTAAAAATCCAAATGCTCCTTCGATAAAGGCAAGCGACATCGAAAAACCATAAGGGATTATTTTGCTTATTTCACCAGTAAATAGCGTAGTTGCACTGAATAGTAGGGAACTGCTGATTAGGTTTTGCTGACTATTATGCAATAATGGATTAAGTAAAATTCCAAGATTTAGAATATCCAAAAAAAGATAAATAAGGCTGAATGTGATCCAAACATATAAATAAAGTAATGCTAGGTTTGTTAATTTTATTAAATACATCAATTCGCTTCCCTTTCAATTTAACAAGACAGATGTTAAATTTTATGAAAACAGTCTCTTCTTTAAAACAAAAAGTAAATTAAAAAAGGAGGAATATTTCATGATGGATGACGAAAAGGTGAAACAAAAGGTGAAAGAGACCTTTGGGAAAAATGCTGAAAAATATATTAAAAGTGAATCCCATGCTAAGGGAGACGATCTCCAGCTGTTGGTGGAGTGGATGCAGCCGCAATCAAATTGGATTGTGTTGGATATTGCGACAGGTGGTGGGCATGTTGCGAAGACGTTATCACCACACGTTTCTACAGTCTATGCAACAGACCTAACGGAGCAAATGCTTAATAATACAGCAGGCCATCTAAGTAAAGTTTGTTCGAATATTTTTTACGTCCTTGCGGATGCTGAAAACTTACCGTTCTTAGAGGGGACGTTTGATGTTGTAACATGCCGGATAGCACCGCACCATTTTCCAAACCCAAATAAATTTATTAAGGAAGCATCGCGTGTATTGAAACCAGGCGGAAAATTTTTGCTTATTGATAATGTTGTACCGGAAGAGGAGCATCTGGGTGTGTTCATGAATACGGTGGAAAAGCTGCGGGATGAAAGCCATGTCCGCTGCCTTTCAGTCAATGAATGGAAGGAATTATTTGCTGCAAACGGGCTTCAGGAGATTCAATCCCAAAATCGTAAAAAAAGATTTCAGTTCCCCACATGGGTGGCGGTTACCGCTAAAAGTGAGGAGCAAATTGACAATGTAGAACAGTATATTTTAAATGCGAATGAAGAAATGAAATCCTATTTTTCCGTTGTAATTAATGACAATCGCGTCCAATCTCATCAAATTGACGAATGGATGGTTCTATGTGAAAAAAGGTGAATGAACATAAAATAATAAAGTGAAAAGTAAAAGGGACGGTTCTTCTAAAAAACAGAAGAACCGTCCTTTGTTTTTTTTGAGTTTTTATAAAAATATGTATATAAATATTAAAAAGTTAAAAATATTTATAAAATTCGTTGAAATATGACAGAAAGCGCTTTATAATCACTATTAAAGAACAGTGTCTCAAATTAGTGGAATATTCACCATCTTTAGAAATAAGTTTATTATGCAACTAAAAACTATAAAACTAGGAGGAATTATTTTGTGAAAGTTATTAATCCTGAAGAAATCATTGAGGCAAGTAAGTTTAACCGCTTTCATCTAGGGTTATTAGTTTGGGGATTTTTTATTATTATGTTTGACGGCTATGATTTGGTCGTGTATGGAACGGTCGTACCGGTCTTAATTAAAGAGTGGGGACTCACTCCAGTAGAAGCGGGCACTATTGGCAGTTATGGGTTATTTGGTATGATTTTTGGAGCCATTTTCTTCGGTATGCTAGCTGACCGAGTAGGAAGAAAAAATGTTATGATCTTATCCTTATTTTTATTTAGCTTTTTCACAATGTTATGCGGATTTGCTGATAATCCAGCTATTTTTGGAACCTACCGCTTTCTTGCTGGACTTGGGTTGGGTGGTATTATGCCTAACGTGATTGCGTTATTAACGGATTATTCGCCCAATAAAAAGAAAAGTATGGTTGTGTCCATTGTATTATGTGGCTATTCAGTAGGCGGAATGATTGCGCCTCTTCTAGGTATATACATCATGCCAATCCTCGGATGGGAGTCAATATTTTGGGCAGCAGGTATACCGATATTGCTCATACCGCTTTTGTATAAAAAATTACCTGAAACGACGGCCCATCTTATTAGAAAAGGAAGGAAAAAAGAACTGATTGAAGTTCTATCAAAAATCAATACAGATCTTTCTTTTTCAGAGCAGGATGAGTTCAAAGAACGAAAAGAATCTACTTCGAAGGTGCCTGTTATTGATTTATTTAAAAATAAACGAACATTAAGTACGTGCATGTTTTGGACAACCTTTTTCATGAGTTTACTGATGGTATATGGGTTAAATACTTGGTTACCTAATTTAATGATTAAGGCCGGATATGGATTAAATTCAAGCCTTGCCTTTTTAGTTACCCTTCAAGGTGGAGCAATAATTGGAACTCTAATCATTGCAAAGTTAAATGAGAAATTCAATTTGAAAAGTTTGCTCGTATTCTTGTATGGTTTAGGTGCACTAGGAATAACACTGCTCGGTTATGGAGGAAATACAGTTTATATTTATGTATTAGTGGCGATTGCAGGGGCAAGTTCGATTGGCGCCCAAAACTTAGTTCAAGCCTATGTCTCCCAATTTTATCCGCCATCTGTTCGCTCAACAGCATTAGGAATGGCTTCTGGTATTGGAAGAATGGGAGGAATGATTGGGCCTATTCTAGGAGGCTATCTGTTATCAATCTCTCTTCCGGTTCATTTGAATTTCTTAGCGTTTGCGGTACCAGGATTAATTGCAGCGACTGCCTTACTGATTGTACCTGGAAGTAGAGCCTATGGGAAAAATAATGCGGACAAAAAGGAAGAGTCTCTTCCTGTACTAAATACTGTAGAAAGTTCAATAATTAAATAAAGACAAAAAGCAGGGACTTCTAAAACGAGTTTCTGCTTTTTTTCTATATAGTTGTAAGAAAAGCCCTACATAAATATATATATATAAATAATAGAATGCTGGGCCAGAGAACCCGACCCTGTGTCCCACGGCCCCGTGTCCCTGGAGGTGATTAAATGTTTTTGAAATCCTTTGAAACGAAACAGATGCTTGAAGCCATTTTGGGAAGCATCGATGAAGCAATTCATGCTGTAAATTCAGAGGGCATAACGATTTTCTATAATAAAGTGGCAGCCAATCATGATGGGGTAGAAATAGAAGAAGTTTTAGGGAAGCATGTACTTGAGGTATTTCCGTCATTAAACAATGAAACAAGCACGCTATTAAAGGTGATCGAAACAGGCAAACCAATCTATCAACAATCGCAAACCTATAAAAATACAAAAGGCCAGTTGATTGATACGATTAATACAACCTTACCAATTAAAGTGGGAGATAGAATCGTTGGGGCCATTGAGATTGCAAAGGATTTATCAAAAGTAAAGCAATTATCTCAGAAGCTGCATGAGCTCCATGAAAAGGTTGTAACCCAAAAAACAAAGCCAACCACTATCTCAGGTGCCAAATATCATTGGAATGATTTCATTACGGCCTCTGAAACAATGAAAAATGTAAAAGCACATGCCAAAAGGGCAGCGGGCAGTATATCGCCTGTTATTGTTTATGGGGAAACAGGAACGGGCAAAGAGCTACTTGTGCAATCGATTCATAATGCGTCGCCGAGAAGTAATGGTCCGTTTATTGCCCAAAATTGTGCATCCTTACCGGAATCTTTGCTCGAAAGTATACTGTTTGGCACAAAAAAGGGGAGTTTTACAGGTTCTGTCGATCGGGCTGGATTATTTGAGCTTGCCCATGGTGGCACACTTTTTTTAGATGAAATCCATGCCATGCCTTTGGACTTTCAAACGAAGCTTTTACGCGTATTGGAGGATGGGGTAATTCGCAGGGTTGGTGGAACGGAATCTTATGCAGTAGATGTCAGAATTATCGTGGCGATGAATGAACATCCTCTAGAATGTTTGGAAAAAAAGACATTACGCTCTGATTTATATTATCGCCTCAATGTATTTTTTATCGGCATTGTCCCACTAAGGGAAAGAAGAGAGGATATTTCGCTATTGACTCATCACTTTATGAAAAAATTTAATTATCAACTAAATAAATTAGTTATAAAAATCGATGATAAAGTGATCTCGCTCTTCGAAGGTCTGGAGTGGCCAGGGAATGTCCGTGAATTAGAAAATACAATGGAATACGCCATGAATATCGTCGATGGCGATACGATTATGCTTGAACATTTACCCCCAATTATGAATGAGCCTGTCGGTTCAACCCGAGCTATTGAAGAAAAAACATTTTTGAAGCCGTTACGGGTTGCTGTTGAACAAACGGAAAGGAAAATGATATTACAAGCATTAAGCGTAACGAAAGGAAATGTATTAAAGGCCTCCAATATTTTAAAAATCCCTAGACAAACACTTCAATATAAAATGAAAAAACACGGTCTTATAAGTGAGGAAAAAGAGGAGGAAGGGAGGGGACGAATGTGAAACCGACCTATGAAACGAAAATAGTGAAAACCCCTGATTATGCTATCCATCTTTATGTTGATTATTTTAATAAACGGCTTCGTGTCGACGATTATCGCGGTAATCTAAATATGATTGTTGTAGAGCTAAATAAACTGATGGACACCTACCAATTTACGAAGTTAATCTATTTTTCAAGATTTGAACATTGGCGGGGGCTACTTTCGATAGGTTTTGAGTTAGAAGGGATTATTAACGGTTATTTTAATGGTTCGGATAACTACATCATGACATGCTATAAAGAAAATGAGCGGCGAACAAGTTCGAGTTGGCTTCAAGAGGATAGGATGATTCAATCGATTGGGGAAAAAGGTAGGAAAACGGATGAATCCAAGCTTCCTGACCAGTATGGTATTCGGAAAGCTAAGATAGAGGATGCCGTTAAACTGGCTGAACTTTATGCCAATGTTTTTCCAATATATCCAACACCAATGAATAATCCGGATTATGTAACGAAAGTGATGAAATCTGGCGGGACTATTTTTTACGTAGTAGAATACAATAATGAGTTTGTCAGTGCAGCGTCTGCGGAGATTAACGCGTCACTTCATAATGCAGAGATAACGGATTGTGCGACATTACCTGAGCATCGAAAGTACGGATTGCTGAAGCGGCTTATGGTAGAACTCGAAACAGAGTTAAAGGATGGAGGCATCTATTGTGCATTTTCACTAGCCCGTGCTCTTTCTTACGGCATGAACGCCGCTCTTTATCAGCTCGGTTATCAATACAATGGACGCTTAACTAATAACTGCTTTATTTTCGATAAAATTGAAAATATGAATGTGTGGGTAAAAGATTTATCATCCTAGCTAAAACCTTAAGCAAAGTCTCCGTTACTGCCGGTTTTTATGCAATATGCTCATTTTTCGGCACGTTGCAGCCTTTGAAAGTGCTGGAAAGTTGGCATTTATTTTACAAAAAATAACAAAAAAGTACTCCCTTAATGTTGGCACATAACTTGCATATTACTTAATTAAAGGCAAAATAAGTGCTTAACCGAATTTAAGGGGGATATCATAATGCTTCATGATTTATATAAACCATCAAGGCATTGGAAGGATATAGAGCTTTGGAAGAACGTCTCAGAGGAGCAATGGAATGATTGGATTTGGCAGTTAACGAATACCATTCGAACACTCGATGATTTAAAAAAGGTAATCGATCTTACACCGGAGGAAGAAGAGGGCGTACGGATATCCACAAAAACAATTCCACTAAACATTACCCCCTATTATGCATCATTAATGAATCCAACTGATTCTAGATGTCCAATTCGAATGCAGTCCGTTCCTATTGGGAAGGAAATCTACAAAACAAAATATGATATGGAAGATCCATTAGAAGAAGACGAGGATTCACCAGTGGCCGGTTTAACCCACCGTTATCCTGATCGAGTCCTGTTTCTCGTCACTAACCAATGCTCAATGTATTGCCGTTATTGTACGCGCCGCCGTTTTTCTGGCCAAATCGGAATGGGTGTTCCGAAGAAACAGATTGATGGAGCGATTGATTATATTCGGAATACACCGGAAGTCCGGGATGTCCTGCTCTCTGGTGGTGACGCCTTATTAATAAATGATACAATTCTCGAATATATTATTAAAAATTTAAGAGCAATCCCACATGTTGAAATCATTCGAATCGGCACAAGAGCTCCCGTTGTTTTTCCGCAGCGAATCACGGAAAACCTCTGCAATATACTCAAAAAATATCATCCAGTTTGGCTCAATACTCACTTTAATACGCCTATCGAAATAACCGAAGACTCAAAGCGTGCTTGTGAAATGCTTGTGGATGCCGGCGTCCCAGTAGGAAATCAATCCGTTATATTAGCAGGCATCAACGATAGCGTCTCAATCATGAAAAAGCTCATGCACTCGTTAGTGAAAATACGGGTACGCCCATATTACATCTACCAATGCGATCTTTCAGAAGGAATTGGCCATTTCCGGGCCCCAATTTCAAAAGGAATTGAAATTATAGAAGGGCTTCGCGGCCATACATCTGGTTATGCGGTCCCCACGGAGTTTTTTATTGCAAGTATGGATAAAAAGGAGAATTTTAATGTATCTAGATAGCGAGTATAACCATTTAGCTATTTATTTGCGTATCAGCCCAGAAAAGAAAAATGAAAATGAAGAGACATTAAAAAATCATCGGGAAATTTTAATCGATTATGCAAAATCCCTAAATTGTACGTATGACATCTTTGGAGAAGTTATCAGTGGTGGAAAGTCAGATCTCGAAGAAAGAAAAGAATTACAAAGATTGTTAAATAGTATAGAAAAATATGATGCTATTCTTTGCTTTGAACTTTCTCGTTTATCAAGGAACGGGTTAATTTCCCAAACTGTAAAGCAATATTGCATGGACTATGATAAGTCTATTTTAACTCCATACCATGAATATGATTTAGCTAATAATGAAAATGATCGCCTAATGTATGATCTTGGAAGTTTAATTTCTAGTCATGAACATGGTGTTATCGGAAAACGAAGTAAAATGAATAAAATACAAATGTCAAAAGCAGGGTTACATGTTAGTGGTAATGTCCCTTTTGGGTTTAGAAGAAATTATAAGACTAAAAGGCTTGAAATCAAAGATGATGAAGCGCGAGTGGTGAGATACATTTTTGATTTGCATTTAAAAGGACTTGGAAGTTATAAAATTCGCGATATTTTAAATAAAGAAGGATATAAATCAGCAAAAAATAATTACTTTGAACTTCCAACAATCAAGCGAATCATAAAAAATCCAGTTTACAAAGGAACTATTGTATTTAATGATCGAAAACGTAAAAAGAAAAATGGGAGGTTTATCTATGAAGTTGTAGATAAGATTGTTGTAGAAAAGGCACATCCCTGGATCATTCCACCTGAAAAATGGGAAATGGCAAATAATGAACAAGAGGAAAGGGAAAAAAAGGCGGCTTTAGTGAGGGAAAAGCCAGCAGTAAAAACAGGTATCACAATGTTAAAAGATTTAATATATTGTGGAGTTTGTAATCGAAAAATGGCCTTTCAAAAAGATAATAAAAACTCAGTTGGTTATACAATAAAACGTTGTGAGTATTTGCTCGATAATGGAAATAAATGTAGGAATTGTGGGATTAAGTTAGAATTTGTTGAACAAGAAGTTCATGAAGAGATTCAAAGTTATAAAGAAAAATTAAATGAAGCGTTGGAAAAGTTACAACTAAACAATGTTTCTAACATCAAAGAACAATTAGAATTGAAATTATCTATGATTGAAAAACAATTAGAGGATATTCAACTGCAACATGATCGACTTATAGACTTAGCAATCCAAGGAATTTTTACACCTGAAAAAATTCGAGAAAAGAAACAAGAAATATTAATCACAGAACAACATTTATATATTGAAAAGAATAAAATAATTGGAGACTTAGTAAAACCTTCTCTTGAAAATGTATCTGAAAAGTTAACAGGTATTATTGATACGATTGAAAATTTAAAGACTATGAATACGGAAGAATTGAATGAAACTCTGAAGATATTTATAAATAAAATTTATTATACACGTATCATTCCAATAGACTTACTGAAAAAATCAACTAGAAACAAAGAAAGAAAATATTATCCTTTTCAAATTGAAATCGAATATAAACAATAGTTGGGAATATGGTGAGGGACATGCAAGTTATGAGAAGTTGAAGAATATAATTATTTAAAACAACAAAAGTGGTGAAAAAGGTGAAAGAAAAAAGTAGTGTTATAACGCCTAAAAAACCACCTTGCACCCGAACTCGAAAAAATGAACCAAACATGGAACTTATGGCAATAGCATTTACCAACTTATATACAAATTCAATAAGACAGAACAATATAAAGGACAACTCTGAAACATTTAACCTATTCGGTTGTGGGAGAGAAAAATAAACTAACATATGAAATTACACTTTTTGGGGTAGCAATTTTGCTGCCTTTTTATTGTTAATTAATGTTACCTGAATTCTATTATACTAATGGTAAAGAAATCAAAAAAGAGTTATAGTAGTATAAAAACTTTGATAACCATTTATAATGGGCAAGAAATAGTTAAAGAAAATGGAGGCATTGCTTTGAAATTAAATAAAGTTCGTTGGGGTATTATTGGCTGCGGTGATGTTACAGAAGTAAAGAGCGGTCCTGCCTTTCAGAAGGCGAATAATTCAGAGTTAGTAGCTGTTATGAGGAGAACAGGGGAGTTAGCAAAGGACTATGCGAAAAGACATAATGTTCCTAAATGGTATGATGACGCAAATGCGTTGATTAATGACCCAGATGTTGATGCTGTTTATATTGCAACCCCTCCAAATTCACATAAAGACTATACAATCAAGGTTGCAAAGGCAGGAAAACCAGTTTATGTAGAAAAGCCGATGGCCTTAAATAGTGAAGAGTGCAATGAAATGATAGAAGTCTGTGAAAAGGCAGGTGTCCCACTGTTTGTTGCCTACTACCGTAGAGCAATGCCAAGGTTTTTAAAAATTAAAGAAATCATTGGTACTAGGGAGATTGGGGATGTTAGGTTTGTATCCATCACGCTTTACCAAAAGGCTACAGAAGATGTGAAGAATTCTAGCAAACTTCCTTGGCGGGTAAAACCTGAAATTGCAGGTGCTGGTATATTTTTTGACTTAGCAAGTCACCAATTTGATATGATGGATTTTTTATTCGGTCCTATTCATGAGGTTCATGGTATTGCCTCAAATCAAGCTGGATATTATCGTGCTGAGGATATTGTGACAGGTACATTTAAATTTGAATCTGGTCTCCATGGTGTTGGGAGCTGGTGCTTTTCTGCATTTGATGATGTCGATCAGGTTGAGATTATAGGCAGTGAAGGGAAGATTACTTTCTCTTTATTTGGACATGATCCAGTTATTGTAACAAAAGCAACTGGTCATAAGGAATGGAGCTTTGAACCGGAACAGCATGTTCACCAACCATTAGTTCAAACTGTTGTTGATGAATTAACAGGAAGCGGGAAGTGTCCAAGCACTGGAATAACAGGTGTTAGAACAACTCGTATTTTGGAAGAAATGGTGAGAAATTATTATTTGAAATAAAAAAAGGGGTCAATTCCTAAAGTAGGTAGGAGTTGACCCTTGTGCTATGTAGCGCGCATTTACTTATTGTTTCTAGCTTCTGCTATTTTAGTAACATACTGACGCGCCAAATCAGTAAGCTTGTCCCATTCATTATTAGCAATCAATTCTTTCTTTAGGAGTGAACCGCCAACGCCGGCAGCGACTGCACCAGCCTTGATATAATCACCAATGTTATCAATATTAATTCCACCAGTAGGCATCATCGGGATATGGCCAAGTGGGCCTCTCACGTCCTTAATAAATTGGCTTCCTAATACACTAGCTGGGAATACCTTGACAACATCTGCTCCCCATTCATAAGCCTGTAAAATTTCGGTTGGGGTGAATACGCCTGGAATGGCAATTTTACCGTAACGATTTGCAACTTCAATTGTTTCTTGTTTTAATGTAGGTGCAAAAATAAAATCTGCTCCATACTGAATAGCAAGAGTTGCAGCATTTCCATCTAGAACAGTTCCAGCCCCGATAATGGCTTTGTCTCCGAATAATTGCTTTGCCTCTTTAATTGTTTGAAGTGCATTAGGGGAATCCATAGTTACCTCTATACCTGTAATCCCACCTTTAACAAGGGCTGAGATGACATCTATGACTTTATCAGCTTCAATTCGACGGACAACTGCAATGACGCCGGATTCCAATGTTTTATTAAGTAAATCCTGTTTCACCATAAACATCTCCTATCTTAGTACATCTGAACGTTTATTTTGGTAGTTTTCTAGTTCACTTTTTTCTGGTAATCCCTCAATATCTCCTCTTACGGTAACAACCATTGCTCCAACCTTTGCCCCCATTTCAACTGATTCCTGCAATGATTTATTTTCTAATAAACCTGTTAATAAGCCAGCAGCAAAACCATCACCTGCTCCGACAGGATCAACGACATTCACTACTTTAAAGCTTGGCACAGCACCGGCCTCTCCGCCTTTTGAAGCATAATACGTCTCTTTAGCTCCGTTTTTAATCACAATTTTTGAAACGCCCTCGTTTAAGAAATACTCAGCAATTTCTTCATAATTTTTCGTGCCGATTAGATATTCTGCTTCATCCAGACCAGGCATGAAAAGATCCGATTGTTTAGCTAACTGTAATAAGATTTCCTTAGCGTTACCTTTATTAGCCATTAATTTAAATCGAAGATTTGGATCAAATGAAAGAAATATCTTATTTTCTTTTGCAAAAGCAACAATCGCTTGAGTGACCTCAAGACAGCTTTCACTTAAGAAAGGTGTAATTCCTGAGATATGGATTATTTTTGCTTCCTTCAAATAATTCCAATCGATATCTTCTTTTGTCATCTGGCTTGCAGCTGAATTACTGCGGTAGTAATACACTTGCGTTTTTTCAGGATTGACTCTTTCTTTAATATAAAGACCTGTCGGATATTCTTGGGAGTACAGAACACGGGAGGTATCAACCCCCTCCCCACGAATTGAAGAAACTAAATACTTCCCAAACTCGTCGTCACCTACTTTACTTATCCATCCAGCAGAGTGACCAAGTCGTGCTACACCAATAGCAACATTTGACTCTGCTCCTCCTTGTTTTTTATTAAACATAGGAACATATCTTAAGCGGCCTTCTTCTGCTGCTTCTAATACAATCATTGTTTCTCCAATTGTTACGAGTTCAGGAAACATGATGAATGACCTCCAAATCATTACTAGTTTATTGCTTTTTTATTTTTGATTTTCCCCATAATAAATGGTAACACCAATGATACGATAGCTAAAATAATAAACGCTAAAGAGATTGGTCTTTCTAAGAAGATCATAAAGCTTCCTTCTGACATAACAAGTGCACGTCTCATTTCACTTTCTGCCATTGGACCAAGGATTAGCGCAAGAACAATTGGTGATGCAGGGAAATCAAATTTTTTCATAAAGTAACCGATAATTCCGGCACCTAGCATTGTGAATACGTCAAAGTAATTGTTTGCGATTGCATAAGAACCAATTGTTGATAAAACAAGGATAATTGGCGCAATGATATTTTTAGGCACCTTTAATATTTTTGTAAACAAACGAATACCACTTAAACCAAACGTTAACATTAAAATATTGGCAACTAGCATACCAGCAAATAATGTGTAAACCAATTCTCCACTATTTTGGAACAATTGTGGCCCAGGCTGTACTCCTTGAACAACTAAAGCACCTAACATAATTGCAGCAACTGCATCACCTGGAATACCAAGTGTTAATAACGGTACCATCGAACCGCCTGTTACACCGTTATTTGCAGCTTCAGCGGCTGCAATACCTTTGGGGTTACCTTTTCCAAATGTTTCTTTTTCATCTTTTTTTGCAAATCGTTTTGCTTCATTATAAGAAACGAATGCAGCAATATCAGCCCCAGCACCAGGAATGATTCCGATAAAAGTACCAATAAATCCAGAACGAATCATTGTTCCCCAAAGTTTCTTTAATTCATTCCATTTAGGCAGGACATAGCTAGCTGCAATATTTTTAATTCCTTGTCCACCAGTTAATTGCTCTTCCATAATAACTAAGGCCTCAGATACTGCAAATAAACCAATCATAACAGGGATAAAGTTTAAACCATTTAAAAGTGAAATGTTATCATATGTGAACCGTGGGTAGCTTGTCATAGGATCCATACCAATTGTACAAATAACGAGACCAAACACACCTGCTATAAGACCTTTTAATACAGAGCCACCAGAAATACTTGAGATAATACTTAATCCGAATACGGCTAGTCCAAACATTTCAGGTGCACTGAAATCTAAAGCAATCCGCGCCAGTTGAGGAGAAATAAATATGAGCATTAAAGCACTAAGTAAACCACCAAAACCAGATGAAATTGCTGCTATTCCTAGTGCTTTCCCGGCTTTACCTTGCTTTGTTAATGCATAACCATCAAGCGCTGTTGCTGCTGATGCAGGTGTCCCTGGTGTATTTAGGAGGATTGCAGCAATTGAACCACCATATATTGATCCGAAATATACACCTATTAAGAGTAGAATACCAGTGACTGCATCCATACCAAATGTTACTGGTAAGAAGAGGGCTACCCCCATAGTTGCTGTTAAGCCTGGCAGGGAACCTATAACAATACCAACAATAACGCCGGAGATTAATAATATAAAGACACTAGGCTGAAATACTTGTGAAAATCCTTGTAGGAGTAAATCCATTTCTAACCCTCCTTAATATAGGATTCCATGTGGAATCGGCACATTTAATAAAAATTCAAAGATTGCTGAAACACATATGGCTACTAAAATTGAAGTGATAATGAGAGCAATCCATTTTCGAATGCCCATCAGCCACATCCATATAAAAGTTAATAGAATGGTTGAAATTACAAATCCTAAAGTAGGAATTAAAATAACGTAGATGATTAAAGAAATAAAACTACCAATAAAATAGGGAACATTTTTACGTTGTAGAGTAAAAACACTTTGTTCTGAGTTTTCTTTTTTAAATAATAGAAAAACAGACAAAATTGCTAAAATAACTGCAGTTAATTTAGGGAAAAATTCAGCGCCGGGTCCAATTGTATTTTGTGAAGGGAAAGCATTAGCCGCTAACCATACGTATATGGAAAATATAATTAAACCGATGCCAATAATCCGATTCGCCAGAGTCATAATGACACCTCCGATAATAAAAAAAGTTTGTGGTGTGAGTGAAATCTCACATGATAAAACTTGAAATAGAGTTAAATAGATTTAATTAGATAAAAGGCCAGATTTTCTGACCTTTTACCTATGTTTGTTTATTTTTGTGGAGCTAAACCTATTTCAGGAATTAATTCTCCAAATAATGCATCTTGTTCTTTAATTTTATTTAAGAAGCCTTCACCATTTTCATAATGATAGCCTAAGTTTAATTTTTCTAGGGCACTCTGGAATTCTTCGCTTTGAGCTGTTTTTCCAAATGAATCTTCCAATACTTTTACGATATCGTCAGGAGTGTCTTTTGGTACAGCTAAACCTCTCCATGTACCGATCGATAAATCTACACCACTTTCTTTAAGTGTTGGAACATCAGGTAATTTATCTACTCTCTCATCAGCCATTACAGCAAGAACTTTTAATTCACCTGCTTCTACTTGAGAGATAACCTCACCTGGACTTACAGTTACAGCATCAATATGTCCACCTAATAAAGCAGTTACAGCAGGAGCTGCACCTTCAAATGGTATATGATTTAAAGTAACACCTGTTTCTTTTTCAAATGCAGCAGCAGCTAAGTGCCAGATTGCACCTGTTCCTGAATTACCAACTTTTAAATTTTTAGCTTTTGCTGCTTCGATAAATTCTTCGACTGTATTCCATGGAGCATCAGCACGAACTGTGATTGCAGCTGGGTCTTCATTTAATAGAGCAACTGGTTTGAAGTCCTCATATGTGAATTGTGCTAGGCCAGTATGTGGTAATGTAAGTAATTCAACTGTTACCATTGTTACAGAATAACCATCAGGCTTCGCAGAAGCACCATTTTGCATACCAACTGCACCACCACCACCTTCACGGTTTACAACACCGAAGGATTGGCCTAAATCATTTTTCGCTAAATCTGCAAATGAACGTGCAACTGTGTCTGTACCACCACCAGCTGAATAAGGAACAATTAATTCAAGCGCTTTATTAGGAAAGTCAGTAGTTGCTGTCTTTCCTTTGTCTCCATCAGCCGGAGCTGTTTCATTACCGCCACCACAGGCTGCTAATAATAAAACTAAAATGGTTAGAATGGTAAATACTTTTAATTTCTTCATAAAAATCCTCCTTTATTTATATAAACTTTTTTGAAAACCCATTTTAATAGAAATCTCTTCAACGGTTTCTTTTAGTTTAGGAATTGTATGCTTCAATATTTCATCAGTCATTCTGTGTAGTGGGCCTGTAACGCTGACTGCGAAGTTAACCTCTCCTTTATAGTCAAAAATGGGTGCTGCAACGCAACGGATTCCTAATTCATGTTCCTCGTTATCATAGGAAAACCCATTTTTTTTAACTAAATGAAGTTCTTTTACTAATTCCTTAGCACTAACAAAAGTATGTTCAGTAAAGCTTTTGAATTGAACCTGATTTAAATATTTAAGAAGTTCTTCTTCATTTCGATAAGCTAAAATGCACTTTCCTACTCCTGTACAATACAACGGAGCCCTTCTGCCAACCTGTGAATAAATTCGAATGGTTGAATGGTTGTCCACTTTGTCAATATAGACAACTTCTTGATCATCGAGCATGACTAAATGGACAATTTCACTAGTCTCTTTACTAAGTTTTTCGAGAAGTGGTCTTGCAGCCTCAACAATATTTAAATTTTTGACAACAAAATAGTTCATTTCGATAAACTTTAGTCCTAAGCGATAAGTACTTTCTCTACCTACTTTCTGAACATATCCGTGTCTTTCTAGCGATAACAGGAGCCGATGAGCAGTGCTTTTTGCGACCTGCAAAAAATTTGCTACCTCAGTAACTCCCTGACCCTTAGGACATTCCTTTAGTAATTCAAGTATGCGTAAAGCACGGTCAACGGACTGAACCACCTGTATTATGCCTCCTTTCGAATCGTTCCTTAATACGGAACAGCTTTCCTTAATACAATATAATCATAAATCTCGGTGAAAACGTTGTCAACAAAACTTTTCAAAATATTAAACTTATATGTTAATAGTTTTATTTATGAAGGATTAATAATCTTTGAACTTGATTATGCGGAGGATTCATTGGTATTATGGGGCAGACAAGTAATGGTTGGTTTTCAATAAATACCAATTTTCCGATACAATATGTTTTTGGAAAAGATATGTAGATTTGTCAATATAGGTTAGACTTTGTTAATTAGAGCCAATTTATACTTTACTTATTATGAGACGGAGGGTGTATTGAATGAACCTAAGTTTTGAAAATAAAGTGGTTGTCATTACAGGAGGAAGCACAGGAATAGGGGCTGAGGCTGCTAAAGCTTTTGCGGCCACAGGTGCTAAAGTAGTAGTTAATTATTTACACAGTGAACAGAATGCAATGGATGTTGTCAAGTCCATAAAGGAAAAGGGAGGGGAAGCTATTGCTGTAAAGGCAGATGTAACTTCCTCAACTGATGTAGAGAAACTTTTTGAAAAAACAATAGAAAGTTATCATGGGGTAGATGTGTTAATAAATAATGCTGGCGGGCTTTTAGTAAGATGTCCATTTGAGGAATTAGAGGAAGAAGATTGGGATCGTGTATATGATTTAAATGTTAAATCTGTCTTTCTTTGCTCAAAGGCGGCTGTTCGTTTCATGAAAAAGAATGAGAATGGAGCTATCATTAATCTAACTTCAATTGCTGCGCGTAATGGTGGAGGCGCGGGTGCTCTTCATTATGCTTCAGCTAAAGGAGCAGTTTTGACGCTGACAAAGGGCATGGCAAAAGAGTTGTTGCAATACAATATTCGCGTAAATGCTATTAGTCCCGGTGTAATTTCAACTCCATTCCATGACAAGTATACTCCTGAAAATCTTAGAAGTGGTTTCTTAAAAGGTATACCAATGGGAAGAGAAGGCAGACCAGATGAATGTGTCGGTGCTATACTGTTTTTAGCGTCAGATTATGCAAGTTATATTTGCGGTGAAACGATAGAAATCAATGGCGGACAAATGATGGATTAATATATATAAAATGAGGGTGCTTTTTAAGTATTTCTACTTAGAAAGCACCTTTCTTGTTGAAAAATAGGTATAAACCATACTTTCAATAAAAAATGCAGTCCCAACCTTTGTTGTCGATGCCCCAGGTGGCGGCGGGAAAATAGCCTTACAGCCTAATTATGTGATTTCACAAAGCCCAACGAAAACCGTTCTTCGCAATTTCGAAGGAGTGATTACCACATACCCAGAGCCAGAAAACTATGTAGGAGGCCGAGCCGATGAATATATAAATGAATTATTCCCAGGTCTCATCAAAACACCATCTAAAACTGGCATCACTTCATTAATGAATGATGAACAATTTAATCTGGTGCCTAAATCCCTACAGCGCCATGATCGCCGTCAAAACTTCAAACAAAGCCCAACCTACTCTTCGTTGAAAGAAAAGCGAGAAAAGCGCGATGAACTCAAAGAGAAGAAGTTTCAAGCCCAACTCAAAAAAGAAAATGAAAGCGAATGAGCCACAAGTTCGGTGGTGGAGCCACGGGGTCGGGTTCTCCGTCCCCTTCGGCGATCGTGCCATGGGGTCCGGACCGTGAGCCACAGGGTCGGGAATTGTGTCCCAGAAAGGAGTGAAATGAATGAATTGCGATTGGTGTGAGGCCGCTAATGCGGTGGAAACAACTTGCACGGTCTACTGGGAGCTTCCGGATGGGTCGAGAGCAATTGAAATCACGGATACCCCCGGGATTTCATGTCCAGACTGTGGCATGGAATATCAGCCTGAGAATTTCGTTGAAGAAATAGAAGACCAGCTCATGCTCATTGATACAAAACAAATTGGAAAAACAATCTCCTACCAACAATTAATGCAATTACCTAAATTACTAAAAAGAAATTATTTTAAATTTTGAGAGGCGATCTGCATGAAGCGTTCCTTGTTGATTAAACCAATGATGAATGAATTTTATCCAACTGTCACCCATGGAGAAGGAATTTACCTATACGATAATTCTGGTGAAAAATATATCGATGGTTGCTCTGGTGCGGTAACCGCAAGTATCGGCCATGGGAATCCTGAAATAATTGCGGCCATGCATGAACAGGCCAAAAAGGTTTCTTTTGTTTATCGCTCTCAATTTACATCCGATCCAGCTGAGGAGCTTGCAAACAAATTAAATGTACTTTTGAATGCAAAAGAAGATTACTGGTCTTTTTTTGTTAACAGCGGGTCTGAAGCAGTTGAAACTGCCATGAAGATTGCGATCCAGCACTGGCAGGAAAAAGGAAACTATCGAAAAAATAAAATACTGTCACGCTGGATCAGTTACCACGGGATCACTATGGGCGCCTTATCATTATCAGGTCATGTAAAACGCCGTGAGCGATTTGTCCACATTTTAGAAGATTACCCGGTGGTTTCCCCGCCCTATTGTTATCGTTGTCCATTCAATCAAAAATATCCAGACTGTCAGCTATCTTGTGCCAATGATTTAGAAACAGCAATTGAGCGGGCAGGTGCTGATCAAATTGCCGCCTTTATTGCCGAGCCGATAGTTGGTGCAGCAGGCGGTGCGATCACTCCACCGGAAGGCTACTATCAAAGGATTAGAGAAATTTGCGATCGTCATAATATTTTGTTTATTGCTGATGAAGTGATGACAGGGCTAGGAAGGACGGGGAAAATGTTTGGTTTGGATCACTGGGGAGTTAGGGCCGATATCATTGCCCTTGGAAAAGGAATGAGTGCGGGCTATGCCCCGATTGCAGCGGCACTTGCCAGCGAAAAGGTTATGGCACCGATATTAAACGGCTCGAACTCGATTATGAGCGGCCATACATTGAGCGCCAACCCACAAGCAACTGCCACGGCTCTTGCTGTTATTAATTTTATTGAAAAAAATAATTTAGTAGATCAGGTGCAGGAAAAAGGGGAGTATCTGCTTCGAAAATTAAAAGTAATGGAGGCAGATTCCAAAATAATCGGCGATGTCCGCGGGAAAGGGCTCATGATAGGAATCGAATTTGTTTCAGATGTAAAGACAAAACAGCCATACCCAATGAGTGCACAGGTAACTAAAAAGGTAATCGATACAGCAAGAGAAAAAGGCTTACTCATCTACCCGGCCTCTGCCGGTAAAGAAGGAGCACAAGGTGATGCAATCATTATCTCGCCCCCATTTATCATCACAAAACCGGAGATTGACGAACTTGTTGTTATTTTAAAAGAAACGATTGAAGCAGTTCAAAATGAATTAGCCGGATAGAAGCCCGGGAACATGAAAAAAGAGGAAGTACAGTCACTAAATCTCAGTATAAAGCCCGGGGGCATTAAATAAGAGCCAATACGGTCACTAAATCTGAATATAGAGCCTGTAAGTATAAAAAAAGAGGAAGTACGGTCACTAAATCTGAATATAGAGCCCGAAGGCATCAAAAAAGAGTTAACTTAGTCACTAAAGTGTATTATTGCCCCCTTAAGTTAAAAGTGGGTGGGGCATTGTTATGTCAGCAACCTATTTTAAATCCGGATAGGAGGTAAACAGAATGCCAGCACCTCCACAAAGATTGATAAACAAAGTGGTAAACATTGAGGAGACAATGGGTTTTATCGAGGATGGTTGTACCTTAATGTTTGGTGGATTTGGCGGTGTCGGAAATCCGCCAACATTAATTAATGAAATCATTCGAAAAGATGTTAAGGAATTAACATTGATAGGAAATGATACGGGCTTCCCTGATATCGGAATCGGCCGAATCGTGAGCCGCGGGATGGCTAAGAAAATCATTGTATCTCATATCGGATCCAACCCAGTTGCCGGAAAATTAATGATGGAAGGCGAGTTGGAGGTTGAATTTTCACCCCAAGGAACATTAGTTGAGCGAATTCGGTCAGGCGGTGTCGGCCTTGGCGGTATCCTAACCGATATCGGTCTTGACAGTATGGTTGAAGAAGGAAAACAGAAAATAACCGTTGCTGGAAAAGAATATTTGCTGGAAACAGCCTTATCAGCAGATGTTTCGATTGTCTATGCGAAAAAAGCAGATACTTTTGGCAATCTAATCTATGAAACTAGCGCCAGAAATACGAACCCATTAGTCGCTATGGCCGGTATATGCACGATTGCTGAAGTAGAAGAAATTGTTGAAGTCGGTGAATTAAATCCGGAAGAAATCATAACACCAGGAATTTATGTCGATCGAGTTGTCAAAAGCAAAGGGGTCGATTGGAAATGGGCATGGGAGTAGATGTACGGAATCGAATTGCAAAGCGGGCGGCAAAGGAAATAAAGGATGGAATGATTGTCAATTTAGGAATCGGTATTCCATCCCTTATTCCTAACCATCTCCCAAAAGAGATACAGGTTATGTTTCATGCGGAAAATGGAATTTTGGGTGTGGGGAAGTCTCCTCAAAAAGGAGAAGAGGACCCGACACTTTGTAATGCCGGCGGATTTCCGGTCACGACAGTTCCGGGGGCATCATTCTTTGATAGCGCCACTGCCTTTGGGATGATCCGCTCCGGTAGTGTTGATTTAACAGTCCTTGGTGGATTAGAGGTCAGTGAAAAAGGTGATCTTGCCAATTGGATTGTACCGGGTAAAAGGGTGCCCGGGATCGGTGGGGCGATGGAACTGGCGAAAAAAGCAAAAAAGGTCATTGTCCTTATGAATCATTGCAATAAATATGGTGAACCCAAACTGCTCGAAAGTTGTGTACTGCCGTTAACAGCAAAGGCATGTGTGAGTTTAATTATAACGGATATGGCTGTTGTCGAAGTGACAGATCAAGGTTTTCTTTTAAATGAAGTAATGGCACCGTACACAGTTGAAGAAATTAAGGCTAAAACGGCAGCCTCATTGATGGTTTCAGATTGCTTACAGATTATAAATTAAAAAGATAGCGCCCCCTCGGAAGGGTAACAAATAAGCGGAAGGTTTCCGGGTATTTTTAAAATTGAGCTCATTTCGGCTTGAATAAGCAGATGTTTTCCGATTATTCAAAGAAAAGCCGCCTATTTTTGCGGTTTAAAATCATATAGGCGGAATGTCTCCGTCTATTCCGGCTATTTTACATCGAATTATCTCATTAAGGGGAATTTCTCCGTCTATTTATTAGAACGAACAAACCTTAAAAAGGGGGCAAAAAGCCACAATCTTAGAAACGAGCCTAGATTAAAAAGCAAAGGAGGTTTTGCGCCTTGGAAGATCACCGGCATAAATTGCTACAGTCTCAAATTCATGATTGGCTTTTGAAAAATAAAGATTCTGGTACGCGGCTTTTACAAAAATTAGTGCAAGCTGACAGTACGCAAGGGAATGAAAAAGAAGCACAGGAAGTTGTCATAGAAACCCTTCATGAACTAGGGCTACAGGTTGATATTTGGGAGCAATATGGAGATAAATTAGTCCAACATCCTTATTTTGTATCGCCACGAAAGGAATTTAAAGAAAGTCCCAATGTGGTCGGTGTAAAAAAAGGAACAGGCGGTGGACGCTCCCTTATTTTAAATGGGCATATCGATGTTGTTCCAGCCGGAGATATCGAACAATGGGAGCATCACCCATATAGCGGGAAAGTGATTAATGGAAAATTATTTGGGCGCGGTGCTACGGATATGAAGGGCGGGAATGTGTCCCTCCTGCTGGCAATTTCGGCTCTTCAGAAGCTTGACATACAACTAAAAGGAGACGTCATTTTCCAAAGTGTAATTGAAGAAGAAAGTGGTGGGTCAGGTACGTTGGCCACTATTTTACGAGGCTATAAGGCCGATGCAGCGATCATACCGGAACCGACTAATATGAAGATTTTTCCGAAGCAGCAAGGTTCGATGTGGTTTCGTGTTCATATAAAAGGTCGGGCTGCTCATGGTGGTACCCGTTATGAAGGTGTTAGTGCGATAGAAAAAGCTCTATTGGTTGTTGAACATATAAGTAAGCTTGAAAAGAAGAGGAATGAAAGGATTACCGATCCACTTTACGGCAAGGTACCGATTCCAATCCCGATAAACCTCGGCAAAATTGAAGGGGGAAATTGGCCTTCATCAGTGCCGGACTATGTAAAACTAGAAGGGCGGATGGGCGTTTCTCCCGAAGAAACAATGGAATCCGCCAAAATGGAAATGGAAAACTGGGTTTCAGCCCTGCAAGAAGTAGACCCGTGGTTTGCCGAGCATCCTGTTGTAATTGAATGGTTTGGCGCTAGGTGGGTACCAGGAGCGATAGATCTTGAACATGAATTAATGAATAAACTGATCACGAACTATCAACAAATTAAAGGGGAGTCTCCAATAGTGGAAGCCTCACCATGGGGGACTGACGGTGGTCTGCTCACAAAGGTAGGGGGAACTCCAACCATTGTGTTTGGACCTGGTGTAACAGCAAAAGCCCATCATCCTAACGAATATATCGAAATTGAAAAAGTATTTGAAGCAGCTGAAATTATTGGACTAACGATGATTGATTGGTGTGGCCTCCATTAACATAAGGCAGGGCGAGCCGCAGGGTCGGGTTCTGCGGCTCAATCTGAGCAGATGAGCCAGAGGGTCGGGAACTGTGTCCCAGACCCAGGCCAAAGGCTCTGACCCCGTGGCCGGATTTAACAAAAGGGGTGATTATGATGACGAAAAAACAAGAGGACATACATCGATTAGAGGAGCTTGATAAAAAGCACTTTCTTCACCCGACAACTTCAATTAAAGAACAGCAGGAAGCGGGTCCTGCTTTTATTTTTCAAAAAGGAAATGGGATTTATCTTGAAGATATTAAAGGAGCAACACTCATTGATGGCATGTCTTCGCTTTGGAATGTCAATGTCGGCCACGGTCGTGAGGAATTAGCTAACGCTGCAAAGGAGCAGATGACAAAACTTGCGTTTAGCTCATGTTTTAGTACGTTTAGTAATGAACCGGCCATTCGTTTGGCGAAAAAAATCGCTGCTCTGGCGCCGGCACCTTTGACTGCTGTTTTTTTTACATCAGGTGGTTCAGAGGCCAATGATACGGCCTATAAGCTTGCCCGCCATTATTGGCTTTTAAAAGGGCAACCCGAGCGAAAAAAAATCATCTCAAGAACAAAATCCTATCACGGCGTATCCATGGGGGCCACAAGTGCCACAGGACTGCAAGGCTTCCGTGAATTTACAAAATCATTGGCACCGGATTTCCTATTTGTTGACCATTTCGATACAGCGGCAATACACCAGCTAATTGAAGCAGAAGGACCAGAGACAATCGCGGCTATTATTGCCGAACCGGTCCAAGGAGCCGGTGGCGTTCATGTTGCACCAAAAGATTATTTCAAGGAAGTAAAAGATATTTGCACACAATATGGGATTTTACTCATTACCGATGAAGTGATAACCGGGTTTGGGCGCACCGGAAAATGGTTCGGTATTGAGCATTATGGTGTGACCCCGGATATGATGTGCTTTGCTAAAGGAATTACAAGTGGGTATGCCCAGCTTGGTGGGGTTATGATCTCAGAGCAAATCCATGATGATTTGAAGGAGCTTTCTAGCGGCACATTGCTGCATGGCTATACGTATAGTGGACACGCGATGGCCTGTGCTGTGGGGTTGAAGAATATTGAGCTTATTGAAAAAGAAGATCTCGTTGAAAATGCCAAGGCAAGAGGAGAGGAATTACTACAAGGTCTAAAATGGATCCAAAGCGAGAATGAGATAGTGGGCAATGTTAGAGGGCTGGGCCTTATGGCGGCTATAGACTTTGTTGATCCAAATCAGCAACCATTTCAGCCACCTGTTTCCCCTTTGATTTTCAAAGAAGCAGCCAGACAAGGGCTAATTTGCAGAGCGGTAACCTTGAATAATCAGGATACAATTGTCCTAGCGCCGCCGCTTATTATCACAAATGAGGAAGTGGAAAAGATAATCGGAATTCTAAATAAATCGATAAAAAAGGCTACAAAAAACTGATTTCCTATATTTACTATTATTATCTTTCTCCTCCCTAGAAAAAAATATAAGGTAGGGGGGAGAAAGTGATGAATTTTAAAATTTTCAATTGTTTTCTTAGTATTATTTTGTTTTTACTTCCAATGAAGGTATTTGCGATAGAAGGTAGTAAAGATTTTTACGAGGATAAAGACGATCCAATAAGCTTTATGGTTGAGGTATTACCATGGGATCAAGTAAACAATATCATGCCTAAATACACGATCTTCACCATAATCGATGTCGAGACAGGCCTCACCTTTAAAGTCCAAAGGAGGGCCGGAAGTCAGCATGCTGATGTTCAACCGTTAACCCAAAAAGATACAAAAATTATGAAAAAAATTTACAACGGAAAATGGAGCTGGAACCGCAGGGCTATCCTTGTTCTTGTTGAAGATCAACTGTTGGCTGCTTCTATGCACGGAATGCCACATGGAGCCGGAGCTCTGAAAAATGGTTTTCCAGGGCATTTTTGTGTTCACTTTTGGGAAAGTACAACCCATAAAAGAGATAAAATGGATCCTGCCCATCAATTAATGATTCTAAAAGCCGCTGGCAAGCTGGATGATTATTTTAATGGAATCGATCCATACAAGATGATTGAAATATTTGTATTAGCCGTTAATAATCATGATAAAAAAGTTCTTGGAGAGACGATTGCCAACAATAAATACAAACAAAAGCTGACCAACAAAATGATAAAGGATCTTTCCTACTTTAGCATAATTAGTATGTCATTATTACCGATAGAGGATCTGCACGACCAATTTGTGATTGAGGTCCCTGTTAAGGTTGAATTTGTTGATAAAAAGAAAGGTAAATCAAAAAAGTACATTACGTTTGTGGTAAGAAGGGATAGTCTAATCGACAGATGGTATATTGAAGGACAAACTGTTTTGAAGGAAGTTAAGTAACTAGTCAGTTGTCATTGCCTTACGCTTTAAATTCCTCCAATTGGTCACGACGAATTACCACCAATGGAGGAATTGTGGAGCGGTAGTCAGAAGGGTTCTATATTATTTTCACATAAAAGTTTCTCGTCCTAGGTCCGTCAAATTCACAAAAATAGATTCCCTGCCATGTACCCAAAAGTAAGCGTCCATTCGTAACAATCAAATGCTGGGAAATGCCAACCGTACTTGCCTTCATATGGGCTGCCGTATTACCTTCCATATGTCGGTCTAACTCATGCTCCCATGGGTAGACTTCATCAAAGCGGCGAAGCATATCCTGTTTTACATCGGGGTCAGCGTTTTCGTTAATCGTAATGCCGGCCGTAGTGTGTGGACAATATACAATTACGGCACCCTCT
>JAENZK010000010.1 GCA_016841285.1 Guptibacillus hwajinpoensis
CAAAAGGAATATTTCTTCCCCAGGAATCCCTCGCCTTATCACTCAACCAATTCCCCATTATTAATTGTACATATCCAAGCCTTACATCTATTACTAAAAACAATAATAATCCTACTAATAAAACCGTAACTAAACGTTTCCGCACCGTAACATTTGAAACCCTCAAGTCTTGATACCCCCTAGAATCAAATACGACTCGGCGTATTTGCGCCCGGATTTTTATCGAGCTTGCTCGATAAATTTCCATTAAAAAATCCGAGGCATCCGCCGGAGGCATAACTTTATTTAGTGGGGGTTAACCCACACTGAATGAAGTTATAGCTTGTTTCATCATATGCTTGTACGGTGCGGAATAGAACATGGCTTGGTTTAATCTTGGACACTATTCAAAAGTTCGAATATTTGTTGGTCCTCTTTTCCCTTAATATTCAGTTCTTCTTCAGGGTTTTCTAATGGCTCTTTTTCCTCAAACGGCGGATTTAACTCAACAACTAAATAATCCCCATCTTTAAATTCGGAATTTGCTTGGATGCTTTGCTTCGTAACATAGCCTTTTCCAATAACATTAAGCTTTAAGCCGGCTATTTCTGCGAGCTTTGTTACATCTCTAAAAGCCCATCCAGTCAGATCAGGCATTTTCATCTTACCATTTGCCTTTATAATAATCTTTTCCTTTTCTAGCACCTTTGAATTGGGTAAAGGCGTTTGCTTTGTCACACTACCAGTTTGACCTAGCTTTATGACAGTAAGACCTGCTTGAGAGAGTTCTGACATACCTGTCTCTAGCCCTTTTCCTATAATATTAGGAGTCTCAATACCAGCTTTCGCAACCGGTTTTTTACTAATTTCAGACTCTGTAGGAGCAATATTTAAGTAATTAAGACTATTCTTCATTACCGTTTTAAAAACATAGGATACCGGGGCAGAACCAAGCTCAGTAGGCTCAAGTTTAGGTCTCTTCACAGAAACAAAGACAATTAGCCTTGGGTCATCTTTTGGTGCAAAACCTAAAAATGAAAATATATTATTTCCGTGACCCGTCATATATTTTCCGGTTTTCGGATCTGGAATTTGAGCAGTACCCGTTTTTCCAGCGACTTGATAGCCTTCTATTGCATAGGGTTTACCAGTACCCGCCTCTGCTGAAATAACGGTCTCTAAAATATCAAGAACTTCTTTAGCCGTTTCCTTTTTGATAGGTTCGCCAACAACTGTTGGGTTCTGCTGTTTAATAACCTCCCCCGTCTTTGGATCAACGACTTTTTTGATGATATACGGTTTCATCATTTTACCGCCATTTGATATGGCAGTTGCCGCTTGAATCTGCTGAATAGGAGTTACGGTTGTTCCTTGACCGTAAGCGGTCGTAATTTTTTCAATCGGGTATCTAAATAAGATATTACCTGGCACTTCATTCGGTAAATCAATTCCTGTTGTTTTGTCAAACTGAAACTTTTGTAAATACTCAAGAAATTTATCACCACCGAGCTTTTCGTTTACAAGCTTGGCCATAGCAACGTTGGAGGATCGTTGTACCCCCTCTAAATACGTAATTGTTCCCCAACCAGCGCGGTTATGGTCTCTAATTGCCTTGTCTTTCTTCGAAATTCGGTAGGATCCTGATTGATAAGTTTCATTTGCATTAAATACACCAGCATCAATGGCTGCGGCCAACGTAAATATTTTCATTGTTGAACCAGGTTCAAAGCTAGATGATACGACTTCATTCATATAATTTGAAATTTCGCGAGTATTCGGGTCAAAGCTTGGTCTAGTCCCCATTGCCAATATTTCCCCTGTTTTTGCATCTGCGACAACTCCAATAATATTTTCAGGTTCATACTCTTTCTCGGCATAGCTCATTGCACTTTCTAAAAAGGTTTGGATTTTTTGATCCAATGTTAAATATACATTCTTTCCATTTTCAGGGGCTACAATCATTTCTTTTGGATCTGGTAACTTAAAACCACTCCTGTCACTTTGAAAAGTGATGTGACCATCTTTTCCTTGCAAGAGTTCATCAAAGGTTTTTTCAACCCCCATTTTACCAACCAATTTTCCTTTTTCATCAGGCTGTGCAAACCCGATTACGTGGGAAGCAAAAATACCATTCGGATATAATCTTTTTTTCTCCCGAGTAAAGTATACGCCCGGAAGTTTCAATGCCTTAATTTTCTCCATTAATTGATGATCAATATGTCTGCCCTTCGGCCCCAATTCTACTTGAAAGGCGTCCGGATTACTAGGAGATAATCTTCTTTCAATCTCGTAAGCTTCCATATTTAATAATGGCGCTAATTTTTCAGCTACTTCACCTTTATCAACTACATGGAGTGGAACTGCGGAATTTTTCGAATATTTTTTATTAATTACAGCATACAACGTATAGGTTGGTACGTCTCTTGCTATCACTTCGCCATTTCGATCGAGTATTTGCCCTCTTGAAGCTTCAATGGTCCTTTCCTTCTCCCATTTTTCACCAGCTAAAACAGTTAAATCATGTCCATCTACTGCTTTTACCGTCTGAATATAAACAAAACGACCTGTTAAAATAAAAAAGAGCAGGACAAATATTAATGCTAATATCCTCGCTCCAACTCTAATATGTACTGTTGTTTTTTTACTCATTTTCTCACCACTCTTAAATCAAATGCACCGTATCATGTTAATCGCCGATTACTTGGACATTATTGTCAGTCATCGTTAATCCTTGTTCTTTAGCAATCTTTAATATCCGTTGCGGCCTTGACAATTCAGTAATTTCTTCTGCCAAACCACTATTGACCTTTTGTTGATCGCTTATTTTGGATTCCAATACTTGAATATCATTATTGAGTTGATAAATGGCCGCTTGCTTAGAAATGATCATCGTACAACCTATTGTACTAAAAATGAGCAAAAGTGAAAGCAGTAATTTTTCACCAGTTGTGATAAAACCTTTCTTTTTTACCTTTTTTTGAGGCTTCAAATTTGGTTTATTCTGCTGCTGTTTTTTCGGTTGAACCTGGTAGGCAAGATTACTCAAAACTAAAACCTCCTATAATATTCTGTTATTGTTTCTCGGCCACTCTTAATTTTGCTGACCGCGCTCGTTTGTTTTGCTCCATTTCTTCTTCTGAAGGTAAAATTGGCTTCCGCGTTATAAGCTTTAGCTTAGCTTTATATTCTTCTGGAATGATCGGCAATCCATGAGGCAACTCAGGACCTTTACTCCATTTACTAAATGTGGTCTTACAGATTCTGTCCTCTAACGAATGAAAGGTAATAACCGCTATTCTTCCACCAGGTTTTGTGATCGAAATAGCATCTTCAATCGCCTCCTCGAATACCTTAAGCTCATCATTCACAGCAATCCGAATGGCTTGAAATACCCGTTTAGCCGGGTGTCCCCCCGCTCGTCTTGCAGGTGCAGGAATGCCTTCTTTTATTAACTCTACCAACTCCCCTGTTGTTTCAATTGGTTTAATATTACGAAAAGCTTCAATTTTCCTTGCAATTTGTTTCGAAAATTTTTCCTCTCCATATCGGAAAAATATTCGAACAAGATCATTATAGCTCCAGTGATTGACAACATCGTAAGCAGATATGGGTGCTGTTTGATCCATTCTCATGTCCAATGGTGCATCTTGATGGTAGCTGAATCCTCTTTCCGCAATATCAAGCTGTGGCGATGATACTCCAAGGTCAAAAAGGACGCCATCTACTCCCTCGACACCCCGCTCTTGCAACTCTTCTATTAGGTGGCGAAAATTACTTTTTATTAGGACGACTTGATCTTTATAGGCTGCTAATTTTTTAGCAGCGTGCTCGATCGCCATTTCATCCTGATCAAACGCATACAGTCTGCCAGACTTTGATAATTTTGATAAAATAAGTTCACTATGTCCTGCACCACCTAAAGTACAATCAACATATATGCCATCCGGCTTTATATTTAACCCTTCAACCGCTTCTTCTCTTAAAACAGTTATGTGTTCAAACATTTAGACATCTACTCCACCCTAGTTCTTTTTCCTGTTGCTTTATAATGCTATTTTGCATCTAAATATCGAAATCAACCATAC
Organism: Guptibacillus hwajinpoensis; assembly: GCA_016841285.1. Lineage (GTDB taxonomy): Bacteria > Bacillota > Bacilli > Bacillales > Bacillaceae_J > Schinkia. Next base: position 4,065 of record JAENZK010000010.1, read on the forward strand.
TTTCTGCAATTTCAGCAAACGAATCTGCAGACTCCGTAACATATGTATCCCAATTTGACTTATTCCAAATCTCAAAACGATTGGAAACACCCACAATGACGCAGTCTTTATCGAGTTTGGCATAATCTCTTAGTGGAGGAGCAATATTTACTCTTCCTTGCTTGTCCACTTCACATTCAGTTGCACCAGAAAAGAAGAAACGTGTAAACGCTCGAGCATCTTTCTTTGTAAAAGGAAGGGTTTTTAATTTGTTTTCTAAGATTTTCCATTCATCGTAGGAATAACCAAACAAGCATTGATCTAAACCCCTTGTAATCACACAGCCATCCCCAAGGAGTTCCCTAAATTTGGCCGGAATAATCATACGGCCTTTTTGATCAATGGTATGATGATATTCCCCCATGAACATACATTACGCCCCACTTTCTGACCATAGAATACCACAAATCACCACTTTCCACCACTTACTTTATGAATTATTCGTGAAAAAAAATAAAAAAACCTGCATCCATTGCAGGTTTTTGCTCGACAAATTCGGAATTTAAATTGTTATAACACGTCACTTTTTATAATTTTACCTCATATCAAATGCGCCTTGGCGCATTTGCGCCCAGATTTTTTCGAGCGGGCTCGAAAAACTACCTCTGAAAATCTGTGGCATCCGCCGGAGGCATAACTTTATTCTACTGAATAAAGTTATATGATAATAACCTTATGTTGGTTATTCCATTGATAATTAAGATTCACCATTTCATCGATCAATTGGTATCCGTACAGATTAATATAGTAAAAAATATTCCATATTCTCTCTTGCGGCGCATTCAATGGCTTTAATAAATGGTTAATATGATCAAATTTGTCCAACTCTACTTTATGTTGAAAACGAATTGTCTTCTCCATTTTTTGTTTCAAATAATATATTTGAGATACAATAAGCTCTGCATTTTTTTCAGCTAAATCCTTAAGATGAGGATCCACTTGGATAGCTAGGTCTTTAAAAGGTCGATGCGTATTTAAAATCAGTGTTATTGTTTCTTCTGTTAGGGGGTCAATTGGGAATGGCTGCTGTTGTTCGAGCCATTCTTCTTTCTCTTTTTGACATCCACTCTTAATAACCTCAGCAATATCCAACCCTAGTTCCTTCACGTATTTTTCTGATTTCCTGTCCATAATTGAAATCATTAATCTCGGAATAACAGGAGGCACCTTAAAGCCAAACAAATGAAATGCTTTCTTTAATGCTGACCAATAAGCAATTTCACCGGGGCCTGAGATAAAAGCTAGTGTTGGGAACACATACTCCTGCATAAGCGGTCTTGTCGCAACATTATTGCTAAATAATTCCGGTTGTTCATGATTCAGTTGTATTAATGCTGAATCTTCAAAATTGCATTCATTATTCTTTCCAACAAATTTTGTGTTAGCTCTTTCTAGTAATATTCTCTCCCCATCTTGAATAAGAAAAAGATGGGCATTATGCTCATTAATTTCAATCGGTTGCCCATAACCCAATTCCTTAAGTGTCAATTGGCCACATAAGACCTTTTCTCCTAATTCTGAATTGTTACGAATGATCGTTTCAATAAATGGTGATCCGATTTTTCTAAAGCCTGCATCTCCAGAGTCAACAATAATAAGTCCATGTTCTTTAAACAACCTAAAGACAATATGGATGAAAAAATCAACATAGGTAACGGACTTCCTTAAATCTTCATAAAGATGATTTAAAATCTCACTTGTATAAATTGTTTCACCAAATGTGCTGATAACTTCCTTAATCCACTCTTCAGCCTTGTTTTGATCAATGTTCACTTGGGAAGCAGGGCTTTTTTTATAGTGCTTTTGCTTTATGGCACGTTTTTCGACCCTTCCATCACGTAATACATAAGTGTGGTTAATTTCTGCAAAGTCATGATCCTCGCCAGCAACCCAAAAAACCGGAAGAACGGGAACATTTAATAATTTCTCTTGTTCTTTTGCGAATTTAATTATGGAAATAATTTTATGTATTGAATAAAGTGGACCCGTTAATAACCCCGCTTGTTGACCGCCAATAACCACTACACTTTTGGGATCCGACATCTTTTTAATATTTGTGATTGTTTTATCAGAAACATCGAATTTTTTATGAAACTCTAATAAATAGTCAACCAATTCCTGTCTCGGAAATTGCCGATTATTTAACTCATCTAATCTCTTCTTGTATGTTTCTTCGTTTTGAATATTGGGATAGTCAAAAAAAGAGGCTGCCACACTTTCCCCGCTTATATAAGAAGATGCAATTTTATTTCCTAACGCCTGGGCGACATCCTGTACTTCCATTCGGATACTTCCTTTCTACTATACATGACACAACATTTTATAAGAGTATAACAAATAATTATGAACTTCCCCAAAAATAATGCTTATAAATTATTCAGTCTTTGAATTAAACCAAAAATAACAAGTGAAAAATAGCTAAATGAAAATAGCAGAAAATTAAATCGCCAAAAGCCTTTCCAAACCTTTTTGAAGATAATCTCATTATTAATTTTCCATTGAAGAAAAACAAAAATCGAAGCAATAAATATTAATAAAAGAAGAATGATCCATAAAACTGATTTTTCCCAAATAACCATAATCGAAAAATGGACGGCAATGATAAAAAAGAGAGTAGAAATGTCCACTGATAAATGAAGTGACTTTTTTTTGTTTTTTGTGACAATACGACTTATCCAGTACACGCTGAAAATAACAAGTATCGGTACTGTAACCATCGTAGCAACGAATGTTGAAAATAAATTAACCATTCCCCTCTTCCTTTCCTTTGGTTTCCATACCTTTTATACTATTATATAAAAACTTGAGCATCGGCATTGGCACCCTTCTTTTTTCACCTTCTTCTAGTAAATAGCCTAATATTGAATTAATTTCAGTTTGCCGCCCATTTTCAATATCCTTATACATGGACGAAAAGTTTTTTCCTGTATTTCGGCAAATGGAGATCACCTCATCCCATAAACTGTCAATCTCCGTTAAAGCAAGAGCTTGTACAACTTCAAGGAAAACTGATCTCATATTGATAAAATAAAAATGATTTTCTAATAAACTCCCATTTCGAACACCGTAAAGGGCAGTGAGAGGGTTAATAACTGCATTGACAACGAGCTTTCTCGTAAGTATTTCATACCAATTTTCCTCAATTATTATCGGAAAGCCAATGGAATTTAATGCATCTGATAAAGTCACTACTTTCCCGAAGGATCCTCTATATTTTGCAATTTTAATACGGCCTTCACCAGTATGAACCATAGATCTGTCTGATTGTCTAAGGACACCATGCTCAACAATGCCCAAATAAATGGATTCCGATTGTAAATTGGATAAATTGACAATATGACTCATTCCATTTTGCAAAAATATAACAGATGACTTGATTTTGTTCCGATGCAAATAATCTAGAATTGGATCCACATCATATTGTTTAACCGTTATAAAAATGATATCTTCATCATCCAACAGGCCCTCCGAAAAAGGGACAGCCTCCACTTTATATGTTGTTGTTATCCCATTCTTTGTAAATTCCAACCCTTTTTCATTTAAAGCCTGGGCCTGCTCTTTTCGTCTAGTATAAATAACCGGCTTGATGTTCGCTTGATTAAGATAAGCAGCAACAAGCATTCCGATAGCACCACCGCCAATAATTACGACCTTCACCAAAATACCTCCATAAACCTTACTTATAGTACCATTTTAACAAAAAATAGGGAATATAGTGTCACTAATTCCTTTTTCTAGTTTTTTGAATTATTCAACTTTTTTAAATTAGAAGAAATTTTCTTGTAAATGTATTATAATGTAATTATAACGATGTGATAATAAAGGAGGTATACCTTCATGGAAATCATGCCAATTGAAAAGTTATCAATAAATTTTAAAACATTAGAGGATTTTAAGAGTTTTAAAGAATACGGCAATCAGGAGCTACAAATGCTTGATGACTTAAGAGGAAGCATTGTTGAAAACGATTGCAAACAATCACCCTTCTATGGGATTTATTATGGCGATAAGCTTGTTGCACGTATGAGTTTATATCATACCGATAAAAAGTTCGATTATTTATTCGACGATAAAAGAGATTATCTACTCTTATCGAAACTTGAAGTACTTCCACAGTTTCGCGAAAGAGGTTTTGGAAAAAACTTAATACAGTTTGCTAAAAGCTTTAACCTTCCGATTATTACAAGCCCTAGAGTTAACTCAGAGGGATTCTGGAACAAAATGGGCTTTATGCCTTTCACACCGATCACAGAGATGCCTGAAAAACTATTAGTCTGGTATCCTGATCATTTAACAGATAACAAAATAAATTAATGTTGTTGTTTAAAAAATAAAAGCTGACATTTCGTCAGCTTTTATTTTTTCACTCTCTCAAGGTTTCCGTTTTTGTCCATTTGGAACTTAAAGCGGGAGCCCTCTTCTTCCTGTAAAACAATCATCTTTCGTGCTCTTTCCATTATTTCAATAAGAGCTTTATAATCCTCTTCGATCAAATGGTAATTTTCTGTCAATTTTTCAACTTTACCAAGCAGATCGTTTTTTTCTTTCTCTAATTCACTGATTTTATTTTTAAGTGTTTCATTTTCTTCCCTAAGGTTGTCACTATTCTTCACAGTTGATTCAACTGATGACAAAAAGTCAATAATAGAATCGAAGGATACTAATGATTTTGACTCATTTTTCTGTTCTGTTTGTTCAACTTTTTCTTCCTTGCTTTTAGAGTTTTTTTCCACAGTTTCAAGTACTGCTTTTGGTGTTTCCACTGCTTTATCACCTTTTCTTTGTTTCTTAGCGATTTCAATAGCAGACTTGTATTGTTTTCTTACTGCAGAATTCCACCTAAAACCACATGCTGCCGCAGTTCTTGATAGTTTTTTTCCAACTTCCTCAAAAGCAGCTAATTGTGTACTTCCATCTCTAATATGTCTGAGCACAACCTCGGCAAGCAATAGATCTTCATCTTGCGTCCATGCATCCTGTCTTAATGTCGTCATATATCTATCTCTCCTATTGTTTTTATTTTTATTTCTATGCAACAAATAGAAAAGATAGAATATAAAATCTAGTTAAAAACACTATATAAGTTGTACTTTTATCATTTTATGCATCTAAAAAGGATTTTACTGCCTCATGGTGCTCATCTGATTCCCAAAGAACACTGCACTGGTTAATTTCTGCAAGCATCCTGTCTCGCAAATTTGTACTTTCCCATCTTCTAATAGCAGCTTGTTTATAAGCTTGTAAAACACCGGTACTTTGTTCAACATAGTTCTCAAGCCAAGCCTCACATTGCTCCTTAAGATTTTGTTCAGAGAATATTTTATTGATAAAGCCTAGCTCTACTCCTTCCTTTGCTGAAAAGCGGTTAGCAGTCATTAGTAAAGTCATAGCCTTGTCATAGGACAGCTTTTCTAGAAGCATCGATGCTCCTCCCCATCCTGTCGTAATGCCTAGCTTTCCTTGAACAAATCCAAACTTGGCATTTTCACTTGCAACCCGAAAGTCACAAGCTGAAGCGATTTCGCAGCCGCCACCGATCGCTGCTCCATTAATAAGGGCAACTGTTGGTTTTGCTAACGTTACTAATGAATACAATATTTCTCCCATTTTAGCAAGCATCTGATAGGCTTCTTCTTTTGTATTAAGATTATGAAATACTGATAAGTCCCCACCCGAACAAAAGGCTTTATTCCCAGCCCCTGTGATTACTAACACTTTATCACTTTTGTTACGCGCAACTTCATCTATAACTCTTTTAAAGCTGTCCATCACATCAAAATCTATCGCATTTCTTTTTTCCATACGATTAATCGTTAGTGTTACAACTCCATTTTCACTTCTTTCTAGTAAAACCTTTCCCATTCCAATACCCTTCTTCCTTTTATTTCAAAATAACCATTTATTAAGTAATTAGACTTATAAATCTGATTTCCTGCTTTAAATATGTAAAAAAGCGCAGAGAATTAAATTCTCTACGCTTTTCTAATTGTCTAGCTCCAACGCCCAGCGACTCGTAAACTTCGCCCACCTCCCTACGATAAGTCAACATCGAATCGCTTTGCTCTTCGTGTTTCCTATATCTCAGTCGATGGGCTCCAGTTTATACGTCGCTAAACAGGCGCTTCCGCTTTTCGTTTTAGTCGTTTACTACTTCTTTACCTTTGTAAGTACCACATTCTTTACAAACGCGGTGAGCAAGCTTCATTTCTCCGCAGTTTGGGCATGTTACCATACCAGGCACTTGTAATTTATAGTGTGTACGACGCTTTCTTTTTGCAGTTTTAGATGTTCTTCTAAAAGGTACAGCCATTATTCCCACCTCCTTAAAAGGTTAACTATTCATTGTTGTTTTCATTAAAAAAATCTTTCAGGGCTGCCAATCTAGGATCGATCTTATCTTTCTTATCATGCTCCGTGATCACTTCCCAGTCTTGTCCCGATTGTGGTGCTCCTCCTTCTCCAGAAGGATCATCACAAAAGATTTGAATAGGTATCTCCAAGAGGATATTTTCCTTGATCATCGGCAATAAGTCAAGAACTTCCCCCTCAACCTGATGAAGATTTTCTTCATCCGGATGGCCAAAGCCGTCCGTTGATAATAAATAGGTTTCGGTTGTTTCAATCTTAAATGAATGCGTAGCATCCTTTAATGTCCGAGAGCACGGTAGAATCATTGTTCCATCGATTGTTAGTGTAAATGTAACCTTATTTGAACCAAAATCGCCATGTCCTTTTACGTGGACAGGCGTAATTCTTCTAATATCAGATGTCCCAATAAGTTCACTTACATCAACCATTTCATCAAGAATGATCCCTTTACTTCGGAGTTGATTTAATTGATTCATATACCATTTCATTGATTTCACCTCAAGGCAACAAAGGTAATTATAGCTTTCGCTAACATATTTGTCAATATTTTTTCTTTACAGTAGAATATATATAAAAGCGAAAAAAGAAAGGAATTAATGTATGAGAGCTGTTGGTGTCGTAGTGGAATATAATCCCTTTCATAACGGTCATTACTATCATATCCAAGAATCAAGAAAAGTAACAGAGGCAGATTTAGTTATAGCAGTCATGAGCGGTAATTTTTTGCAGCGTGGTGAACCTGCTCTAGTATCAAAATGGGCACGAACAAAAATGGCGCTTGAAGGTGGAGCCGATCTTGTAATTGAACTTCCTTATGTGTTCGCAACCCAAAAGGCTGAAATATTTGCATTTGGTGCGGTTGCTTTATTGCATGCTTTAGGGGTTGATAGTATTTGCTTTGGTAGTGAAAGTGGTGAGATTCGTTCTTTTCGAAATACACTTGAGGAAATGAAAGGAAGGAAAGAAACTTTTGATGTATTAATCAAGCAAGCTTTAGAACAAGGAAAAAGCTACCCAAGAGCGGCCTCTGATGCTTTTCATTCTTTAAAGCTTGCAGATTCGGCAGTTGATCTTTCACAGCCAAACAATATTTTAGGTTTCCATTATGTTGAAGCCATCGATAAACTTAACAGTACAATACAACCATTTACAATCAAGCGTACGAAGGCTCATTATCATGATCAGCATTTTGCAGATCAACATATTGCAAGTGCAACAAGCATTCGTACGAACCTTTTTTCAGAAAAAACAAATCTAGAAGAAATACAGAACGTTATTCCAGAAACTACATACTCTCACCTGCTTTCCTACAAGAAAAGCTTTGAGATGTTCCATCATTGGGAAAATTACTTCGCTTATTTTAAATACAGACTTCTATCTTCGACACCAGAAGAGCTTAGACAAATCTATGAAGTTGAAGAAGGACTAGAAAATCGACTATTGCAACATATAACGTCTGCTGAAACATTTAAGGAATTTATGGAACAGATCAAAACAAAACGATATACTTGGACAAGATTACAGCGGGTTTGTACTCATATACTAACAAACACTTCGAAATTACTTATGAAAGAAAATAGTGAACAACCTACTTATATTCGTTTATTGGGTACAACACTGGTTGGTCAGGATTATTTAAATGGTATCAAAAAAAATGTAGCTATTCCTATTGTGTCTAAATTGTCTGCCTTTTCTAATGAACAGATTAATCTTGATATAAAAGCTTCAAACGTTTACGCATCGTGTCTAAATGAGCCTTATCGCTCCATGTTGATTAAGCAAGAATTTTCGAATCCACCAATACGGTATGATCAAAACAACAAACAATTTTTGTAAAAGAAAAAGCGCAGGAGGCTATATGAGTTTACATAGTAGCCTCTTACGCTTTTTTATTCTTTCGGTTGTAATTTTTCTAGATAGGCAACTGCATCGTCAAAAGTGTCTACAGGGATAATCTTCATATCTGTTTTTATATCCTTCGCCGTTTCCAAAGCTTCCTGATAATTTGTCAGTATTTTTTCGCCATTTTTATCAACGCGTGACTTTCCACGTTCATTTGGTGCAAAGAAAATTTCAATATCGGATTTATCTGCTGCAACAATTTTTTGGTGGATGCCACCGATACGGCCAACTTCTCCCTCGTAATTAATCGTTCCGGTTCCAGCAATTTTATATCCCTTTGTGAGGTCCTCATCAATTAATTGATTGTATATCTCAAGAGAAAACATTAGTCCTGCTGAAGGGCCGCCAATTTTTTCTGTATTGATCGTTACAGGAGGATTCACTTCGACTTTACGGTCCGTAACAAGTAGAATTCCTAGACCTACCTTGTCTGTTTTCTCCCCTGTTTGTTCTTTAGGGAAAAGGGCTAACGGTACTTTTACTTCCATTGTTTTCCCTTTTCTTTCTAATTTCAACTTAACAGTGTCTCCCTTACTCTTCGTTGAAACATATTTTATAAATTCTTCTGATGACTTCATAGCATGACCATCCACTGAAAATAATCGGTCACCAATCTCTAACACATTTTCCGCTGGCATTCCAGAAATTACACTCATAACATAAACACCGTTATATTTTATATCGATGTCTTTTTTAGCTTTTGTGTAAGCAACAACAGTTGCTTGTTCCTTCGAATTTTCCATCATATGGAGTTGGCGATTGGAATACTCATCCTCCGTTTCTCCATCTGGTCTTATATAATCCTCAGGATAAATTTCATAATAATCATTTACCTTTGCCCATGCATATTGTACTACATTTGCTTTGCCAATCCGTACTGTTGTTAAAGAAAAGCTGCCTCTTTCCTTACCTCCACCTTCTACCGTTACTATTGGAGCCAACTCTGTCGCCATTCCTGGTGACGAGATATAAAAGGGGAGCTGAACAAAGGTTATTAAAAGGGCTATGACAACAACAATGATCCAGCTCTTTGAAACACTCTTCAGGTTATTCATGCTGCGACTCCTTCCACTTCTGTATAGCATCTATAATGAATGAAATTTGCTTCAATGCTTCCTCTTCACCGATACGGATTATGTCCTCTGTATTTGTAAAGGCCTTAGCACTATATTGCTCTACACGAGGTTTAATCATTACGTCTGCATCAAATTGTTTTAATCTGGCTAATTCATCCTGCATGATGTCAATACTTTGGATAATCACATCAAAGATCGATGTAATCTCAACATCACCATTTACATGGGATACATCGACCGCAATTACGATATCCGCTCCCATTTCTTTCACAACTGAGACTGGAACTCTATCCACAACACCACCATCTACAAGGAGGCGTCCATTTATTTTTTCAGGAATAAAGATACCTGGGATCGAGATGCTAGCTCTAATAGCATTTGCTAAAGGACCATCCTTAAAAATAACCTTTTCGCCCGTTTTAATGTCAGTTGCGACGATCCACAATGTCGGGGATAATTGCTCTATTGTTTTCCCCATTGTAAAGATACGGATAAATTCCTTAATTTTTTGTCCACTTATAAAACCCATTTTAGGGACTGTAAAGTCAAGGTAATATTTCCTTCTAAATGCCCTTGCCAATTTATAGAGACGATCAAGGTCGTGTCCTGCGCCGTATAATCCACCTACCAACGCTCCCATACTACTCCCTGCAATAAAATCAATGGGGATATTAGCTTCGTGTAATACTTTTATTACACCTAGATGAGCAAACCCCCTAGCTCCACCAGAACCTAGTGCTAAGCCTATTTTCGGATTTCTCAAAAGTTTCCCTCCATTGCCCTTTTCCTTAAATTTGGTCTATTCTAATTTGAAATTCGTATATTAATAGTAGGACGAGATTGAATTGACCTTATTTTACCATTCTATATTCAGCAAGTATAGAATTAAGAACTCAAGAATTGTTGGGGGGCTATATGTGACACGTTCTAAGCTAAAAACAATCCTACTTGCCATTTCAATTTCACTTGTGGCATTTGGATTAATTTTTTTCCCAAAAGAATCATTAGAAGCATCAAAGCGTGGTTTAGAAATGTGGTGGGAAGTTGTTTTTCCATCCTTACTACCATTTTTCATTGTTTCAGAATTATTAATTGGATATGGTGTAGTGAAATTTATTGGGATCCTCCTCGAACCCCTGATGCGCCCTTTATTTAAAGTTCCTGGTATAGGAGGAGTTGTTTGGGCGATGGGAATGGCATCAGGATTTCCTGCAGGCGCAAAGCTTACTGCACGACTTAGACAAGAACAACAATTAACAGCCATCGAAGCGGAACGATTAGCCTCCTTTACAAACTCCTCAAATCCATTATTTATTTTTGGAGCTGTTTCAGTTGGCTTTTTTAATAATGCTAATATCGGGATTTTATTAGCCGCTGCTCATTATTTAGGGAATTTTTGTGTAGGCCTTATGATGAGATTTCATGGGAGACATGATGTAGAGAGTGACCCCCACTATAAGAAGGTATATTTTTCTGTTAAAGAAGCCTTCCAATCACTTCACGAAACAAGAATAAGTAATGGAAAACCGATCGGGAAAATGTTGGGAGATGCTGTTACATCATCGATCCACACCCTTTTAATGATTGGTGGATTTATTATTTTATTTTCGGTATTTAATCGTTTGCTCTACATAGTAAATATTACCGAAGTTGTTGCCATTTTTATCAGCTTTATCCTTGCCCTATTTCATATTTCAACAGAACTCGCTTTACCGCTTATATCAGGGTTGTTTGAAATTACGATGGGAAGCCAACTGACAAGTCAAGCCGAGGGTGTAGACTTGTTCTATAAAGTCATTATAACCAGCTTTATTCTCGCATTTAGTGGCTTTTCTGTTCAAGCACAGGTTGCAAGTATTTTAGCAGAAACAGACATCCGCTTTCAGCCGTTCTTTATCGCTAGAATTATGCAGGGGCTATTTTCATCGATTTTCGCATTTTTATTGTGGAAACCACTATATGTTAATCTTTATACGATGAATGATAAACAAGGAGTCATACCTGCATTAGCAAATGACCACGGTCTTTCCTGGGTGTATTTATATTGGGATTTTTTAATGCACTATGGTGCATTAGTTACGATCGCTTCATTATGCATGTACATTATTTTTTATACAAAAGCAAATTTCCTTAATCTAAAAGGCTGACCAATGGTCAGCCTCTATATTTTTCTCTTAACGCCACTTCCACCGCTTGGGGAACAAGGCTCGAAATATTCCCATGATACTTTGCAGCCTCTTTAACTATACTTGAACTTAAAAATGAATATTGATTATTCGTCATTATAAAAAAGGTTTCGATTTCCTCACCCAACGTTCTATTCATCGATGTTATTTGCATTTCATATTCAAAGTCCGATACTGCTCTTAATCCCCTTAAAATCGCAGTTGCACTTTTCCTTCGTGCGTATTCAATTAACAATCCATCGAATGATTCAACCACTACATTAGGAATGTCTTTTGTAACCTCTTTAATAAGCTCTATTCTTTCCTCAACAGAAAAAAGCGGATTTTTCGAAGAATTGTTCAAAACACAAACGTAAAGTGTCCCAAATACCTTTGCCCCTCGTTTAATGATATCTAAATGGCCATAAGTAACCGGATCAAAACTACCTGGGCAAACAGCAATACTAGCCATACCTTTCTCCCCTTCCCCCAACATCAGTTCATCGAATTTTCAGTAATTTCACAACATCAAATGCGCCTTGGCGTATTTGCGCCCGGATTTTTTCGAGCTTGCTCGAAAAACTACCTCTGAAAATCCGAGGCATCCGCCGGAGGCTAACTTTATTCAGCTGAATAAAGTTAAGATAGAAACAGCAGTTGTACTTCCATATACTTCCCTTCTTTGTAAATGAAGTCCACCGATTGTTTCTGGAAGCACTAATTCAATACCATGCTCTGCAATAATCTTCCCATCTTCGGTTAAAAGCTTGGCCTTATCGATTTCGGCGATTATCGCTTCCAATTCTTTCAATTTATAAGGCGGGTCTAAAAATATATGTGAAAATTTCAATTCCCTTTTAATGATAGCCTTAAGCGCCCTATTGGCATCATTGCAAAACACTTCTGTTTGATCTTCAAATCCGCAAAACTTAATATTTTGTTTAATAACATCAACAGCTTTTCGGTCTCGATCAACAAAAATAACTTTAGCAAGTCCACGGCTTAACCCCTCTAAGCCAAGACCACCGCTACCCCCAAATAAATCCAATCCCTCACCACCGTCAAAATAAGGACCAATCATATTGAAAATCGATTCTTTGATTTTATCTGTTGTAGGTCTTGTATTCATACCTGGGACTGCTTTAAGAGGCCGACCTTTACATTTACCAGCAATAACTCTCATTTCATCACCTTTATGTCCTATACAAAATTACAGTTGCTACAAATTTACTTTTCCATCCTAACATAAATATACAACCATCAACAATAGAGAAGACAAAATAAGATGTATATAGACAAAAGTTTTGGTCATAATGGATAGTAACAACATCATTTTCTGATGTTGTTGCCAACCGCGGAGAAGACTTACGTTTCCCCATAAGTTCTTCCTCCGGTTTCTCCTCGCCCTTTGCCTTCTTGTAATGGAAGTCAACATAGGCTTTCAGGAAAAATAGAAGGACCCTGCGGAAGCAGGGGTTTTTTTTATTTTTGGTGATTATCGTAAATAAATTCCTCCATCTCGTTTAATCACTTCAATTTTTAGAAATTCTTCAAGCCCTCTTTCCGATATATACAGCTCTTCCCCAATAAACTCTAATAGGTTTTCTTTCTCCTCTAACGGAAGGGTCCAGCGTTTATCAAGCTTCATTATTTCGAATTTATCTGATTCTGGTAAAACCTTAACTTCAAATCCAGTGTTTTCAAGCGTTTCTCCGAAAGGAAAAAGGAGAGCTTTGTTTTTTTCAACAGCATTCCAGTTCAAATTTATTTCTTTTTCTTCGTAAAAAACATTTCTTTTATCAATATAATATAATGGTATGATTGGTTTATTCTTATTTTCATTTTTTTCAAAAAATATTGTTTTGAAGCCTCCTATTTCTGAGAGCTTTTTATCAAGATCAGCTATAGATATACTTGCCATGCCGTTATTAGGTTTGAGAAGCCATGAAGCAAATTCCTTCTTGACTTCCGCCGGGAGGTTCTCGACTAATTCTTTCGACATCTCAAATTCTTTTCCTGCCCCCGTTGGGCGCTCTAGAATAAAGGAAGGTAGCACATTCAAAATCCATGCTATTTTATCTGATTTTGGCTTTTTATGATGAAGCAAATAAGCTTGAATAGCCTGTTCTTCTATTGCGTTTGTATTATAACCTCTAGGAATGACGACCAATAAAGGTGCTTTATAGACCTTATTACCATTAGATTGAACTATAGTAAGACCGTTATTGGATGGTAATCGCTCATACCATTGATTAACAAAACTCAAATCCTTATTTTCAGTATTAGATGTAAATAAAGAAAGATAAGGATCATACTTGTCGTCCTTCTCTAATTGAGCCTTTGACATATAAAGAGGGAAGACGGTTGCATCCTTTTTCATCCATGCAAAATAAGAAATATGTTCTTTATCAACACGGACCTCTCTTAAGGCACCTGCAAACCACATATTCGTTTTAGCTACTTCTTCTAACAATGTTACCGTGAAATTCCCGAATAACGGTTTTTGATCATTTGAAAAAAATCGAACAAATCCATCTTCCTGCCAATATTCATTTTCTCCTTCTGCAATCGGCAATATATATTTAAATGTTACTTGTAATTCACTTCCTACCTCTACACGATTGAAATTTGATTCCTTCTTCGTATCGCAAGTCTCACCATTCGCAAAGAGACATTCAAAATCCTTTGCCCCCTTAGGCATTTCAATTAGAAAGCTGTCTTGACCCAGTTTTGAAACATTTTGAGTGATCGAGAGCTTTCCTTCCTTATGTACTACTTCAGCTTCAACCTCTAAATTTTCTAGTTGCATTCGCTCCGTTGTTTTTCCAAGTTTGTCATATATTAGCCATTGATATCCAATTAATCCAGCTATAATAGTAATTAACAATACGAACAAAATCATAATTTTCTTTATCATATGTACCCCCGGACCCTAACTTATAACTTATATTACGATATCAAAAATAAGAGGCATTTAATATATGATTAAGAAAAAAATTTTGACGTTTTTTCAATCAATTGGTAAAGTGAAGATTGATTTGTATCGAAAGGAGCATTAAATATGATTCAGCGATTTATTGAACTTGGACAAGGATATTCTGATCTATATGAACTGCTAGAAATTGCCAGAGCAAATAAACACAGACTTATGCATATGATGGCATTTCATACGAAAATAGAGAAAAAGGATGTAACTTCTTTGGCTGTTGTCTTGAATCCGACAACAACTGGGGATTTTCAACCCATCTATATCTGTAGGGAAGGCATCCCAAATCCGGAGATCAAACCAAATAAACGTTTTGATTTATTTAAGCAAGTAGCCGAGGAATTAGGAAAAGAAATTATTTCATTTCAGGTAAAGCCTTCATCAACTTTTGCTGAAACGGAAATTTATTATCAACATTTAATAGGCATTCTTAGAATGAACCGTTATATCCCACCTATGCAGTAAATTAAAAGAAAAAGGGGCTGACTCTGTGAGTCAGCCCTGTATTTAAGTTAAATTCCAATTTTATAATCATACTCTTTTGCTTTATCCGGCTTCGAGTTTTCAAATTCAGTTTTCAAAAAAGGTTTATACGAAAGATCCACTTTTTTTACAAACGACAAGGATTTAATCTTATCAACGGCATCTTCCACGCGCTCCATATCCATATAGATCACGATATATTTAAGTTTTTTTGAAACGTAATGGATATTTCCATATCGTTTTAGTTGCTTAACTTGTTTTAATGAATGCACCCAAACAATAATTCCTTGTCGATTTCCAAAATTCATAATTAAATCTCCCTAACTATATTGCATAATTAATCCAATGTCAGAATAGCATGAAAATCTAATGTTTGGCAAGCCAAACGCATTTAACCACAGCTATGGCTTCCACTACCACAACCACCGCATCCTGAAGAGGACTCAAAAAAAGGATCTCCTGTTGGCACTTTGATCTGCTTAGAAACAGAATGGCCGATTAATACACTAATCTCATCTAAAAGGCTTTGCAATTCATTTTCGGCCTTTTTAAATTCAAATACATTTTCTAATAAGTCTATATCCCTTTTTAATTCCCTTGTTTCTTTAATGACTTTTAAATAATCAGGGTGATATTTCCCTATTCGATGAACTTCTTCATATATTTCCTTTTGTTTCGTAAAGGCTTGGATTAAGTTCATAGCTTTTTTGTCTTGTCTTAATTTATATAAACTCCGATAATAATTTTCAACTATATCAGATTGAAGAATCATATCAGACAAATCATCGGCAATATCGAGTATGTTCATTCTTTCTATCGTTGCTAGCACCTTTTTAACACCTCCATCATAATAATATCATGAAATTTATATCGTTACATCAAATTCCTTTTGTATATTATATGGGGTCCCATCATTATGGACGAGTTCCAGTTTGATTTGGTGCTTCCCTGCTGGCAAGCCTTTAATAATAAAAGCGGCTGTATAAATATTATCGATTTTTTGGCCATTTAAATAAAGTTGAAGGTAACCTGATCCATTTTGGTTGATTTTTTTATGGTCCCTTTTCGAGAAAGTAAATTCGGTAATTACACATTCCACGTAAATATCCTTCCCCTTTACCTGGTGCTTAACGGACATAGGGTTTATATTCGAAGCCATTACCGGGCTGTTTATCATAAATAAAATCAGAGTGGTGATCACAAGTATTATTTTTTTCAAAGCATATCCCACCTTTGTTTGATTATTCCTTTGTCTTATTGTTATCTTCCAGGGCTAAAATTAATCTTAAACAAATAAAAAAGGGCCCTTGGCCCTAATTATTCTTGACTATTATCCCCCATCACATTCATCATACTGAGTAACATGTTGGCTAATTGGATACTTTCATTTAGCTTATCAATTCTTTGTGGAAATGTTCTTCCATAAAAAAATTTTGCTTCTTGTTCGATCTCAAATACCTTTTCAGGACTTCTTGACAACCTGCGATACCATATTGGATTTTCTCGGACAAACATGAGCATATCAGGTCTACTTTGAAGATAGGATTGAATTTCGCGGCGCATTATTCAAACAACTCCAGACTATTATCAAATTCGCCTTGGCGTATTTACGCCCAGATTTTTAGGCCCACAGGAAGTGGGTCACAAAGACGTTGTTTAAACCCTTACCGATCTGAGTACAAAGTCCATTCACCCAACTACTTTTAGAAACAGAAGACTTCCTCTGAATAAAATTAATCCTTATTGTAATGGAAAGGTTGACGAGGATTTCTCGGACCGTTCATTCGTGGACTATTGTTGTTTTGTTTAAACCCTTGGAATTGTTCAATAATTTGTTGGACGTTCGCAATTGCCCCGCTTACATTACTAATATGCTTTTGCATTTCATTCATATCAATATTTTTAACAATTGATAGAATCTGGGCCATAAAGTCAGAATCTTTTTTTGGGTTGTCCTTTTTAGTTGTTATTTCACCTACTTGTTCAACTCCAGACCTGTACTTTTCCCACATTGTATCTTCTTCTCCAAACATATACCAATCTTCGAAAAATTCCTGCCAGCTTTTCTCTTTGGAACGGACTTCTTTAACGATTCCAGGATGCCGTACTACAAACTTTTTAAATTCAGCCACCTTAGGATGTAACTTTCCCATAATATTCACCTCAATATTATCAAATACGCCTTAGCATAAATTACATATTTGGCCTACTATAGGTTACTAACATATACGCTCAAATGTCCGCCCATTTTACCATGCCTTTATAAAATTTTGAGTATAGTACTTTTCATACACTCCAACCCCTAAGTGTGTAAATTCCTTATTTAAAAGAGTTGTACGATGTCCTTCACTGTTCAACCATCCTTCTACGGCAGAAATGGCATCAACATAACGAGCAGCAATATTTTCACCTGCAACTCTAAAATCTACACCACCATTCATCAAGCGATCGGATAAATCCCCCTGGGTTGGTGAACTATGTGAAAAATATTCTTCTTCAAACATTTCTCTTGAATGGCTATACGCAACAACAGCTGTTGATTCGTCCCAATTCACATAGCTCAACCCGTTTCGTTCCCTTAATACATTCGTCATATCTAATATTTGCAAAGCCTTCCCCTTTTCAATTTCATTCCACATCCCTCGTTCGATTTCCTTAGCCGTAATTAAATTTCCGCGATATACAAGTTCATATGGCCTGATTTTCACCAAAGTTTCTGCATCAAGAAATCTTATACTCGAAACTGTTCCACTAAATTTATCAATATAGATTTGAGCCCAGATATTTTTATATTGGATAAGCGGAACTGTTTCTATTTCCTCTTCCGTTAGTTCAAATTGATATAAATTCTTATTTACCTCTAAGGCCACTTTATTCGATAGATCAACTATTGTTTCCAATGTATTTCGAGTTTGTCCAATTTGAAAGGGAGCTATGTCGTTATTTTCCCCCATAACATACACTGTGACTACTTTGTCATTCTCTATTCCTATTTGGCAATAGTTGGTGAGAGAATCATTATAGACCCACCAATCATAATCATATTCGGATGCATCGATTCTTTGTGGTTGGCCTAGTAATTTAATAACTGCCTCACTATCCATTCCTATTAGCTCGTACATCTTCCAAGTTTTAATAGGAGCTGGCAACTCTATGTCCTTCTCTTCTTCATCAAGAATCACCGGTTTAGTAGATGTTGTATGTACTGGTTCAACGGGGATTCTAGCATAAATAATGGTTAATATCAGCACTGTAGTTAATAGTATAAAAAAAGAAAGGATATTTTTTCTCATAAAAAGGCCCCCCTGCTTGTCCTTACTTTCTATACCATTATATAAGTGAGATTTATTTTTATTCCTTTCTTTTTAAAAAATAGAGGTACCTTCTAATGAAGGTACCTTTGCTTTGTTATGAATGCATCTGTGGCGATTCGGATATTTCACTAAGAGCATAACCTGCTTTCTGGTCAGAATCATTTTCAACCGCAAGATCTCCCAGCGACACAATCCCAACTAATTGCCCATTTTCAACAACTGGAAGTCGTCGGATTTGCTTTTCAGCCATGATTTGTGCTGCTTCATGAACAGAGGCTGTAGGAGTAACTGTGATTAATTCTTGGCTCATTAGTTTTGTTACAGCATTGGAGCCTGATTGTTTTTCAGCAATACCTCTTACTACTAAATCCCTGTCCGTAATCATTCCTAATAAATTTCCGTTTTCTACTATAGGAATAGCTCCAACATTTAAGTCCTTCATTTTTGTCGCTACTTCAAAAGCATTATCTACTGGTGTGCAATACTCCACATTAGTTGACATAACATCACGAACACTTTTCATCAGTGATCCCTCCAATAATTATTTTTTAATAAACATTTGCGTCCAATAATAGCGGTAGGACCCACCCTTAGCATAACCAACACCAATATGGGTCATTCTTGAATCTAATATATTCTGACGATGTCCCGGACTGTTCATCCAAGAGTTTACAACCTCTTGAGGTGAAGTTTGACCAGCAGCAATATTTTCAGCTGCTGCTGAATATCGAATACCAAAGTTTTTCATCATTGTGAAGGGTGACCCGTAGGTTGGCGACGTATGGCTAAAATAATTCTTGTCCCTCATATCCACTGATTTATAACGCGCCACTCTTGATAGTTCCCAATCGGCCGCTAAAGCTGGTAAACCATATTTAGCTCTTTGTTGGTTAGTTAATTGAATAACCTGTGACTCAATCGTTTTTCCACCATCAAGACTTGGGATATTTAATTTTTGATTTGGATAAATCAAGGCCGGATTTTTAATTTGTGGATTGGCCTGGATTATTTCACTTAATCCGATTTGATACCTTACAGCAATTTTCCACATGGTATCCCCTGGTTTGACAATATAAGTTGTCCCAGTTTGAGCACTTCCTGGGGAAGCGGCTACTCCTAGAATTAAAAAAAATAGTAATGTTACGATCAGTTTCTTCAGGCAAAAAACCCCTTTCATTAATATGTTTAAATTGGACCTTTATATTTTGACCAAAATATTAAAAATTTCTCACACAAAATTTTTCAGAAGCAACTTTTTTCGACTCTTTATTGCATCTTAAACGCTTTTCTTCTATTATAGGATTTAGAGTGTTTTGAAATTTAGGAGGGATACATAGTGAAATTTGAAGGAACGGGGCTTGAGGAGAAAGTATTTGATATGGAATTACTTCAAAAAGTACTTGGGGAATATCAATTACTTGTAAGAGAACAATGGGATTATGAGCGTGTTTCATTTGACCGCAAATTTGAGCAATTAGATACAAATGAAATATTTTATTTACGTGTTCAAGGATATGCTGTAGAAGGTAATGTTGATTCTAAGCATGCAAAAATCAAGCTATTAACACCAATCCTTGGGAAGCATTATTACCCACATGGTGTTGAATATGGTGACGATGAAGTAATACCAAATAATGTGGTAGAAAAATCAAAATCAATTATCGAAGCTGTAAGCAAACAATTAGCAGAAGTTGCAAAATAAAAGGAAGCAAAAAGACGCATGGGCTCCATGCGTCTTTTTTATTTTTCTTCTTTAGTACGAATTGAATCAATCATTACATTGACTCCACTGACTTCAATGCCAGTCATTATTCTTATTTCATCAATAATTCTTTTTTGGAGTTCAATACATAAATCACAAATATTTTCTTCGAGGTAGACAGATACTTTTATATCAATTAATAGTTCCTCTTCGTTTTGATTAATGCTGATTCCCCGTTGGTTTCCCTTTTTATTTACAACCCGGATGAAATCATCTTTAAAGTCAGAAACAGTACTTGCTATTCCCTCCATTTCATCTACGACGATGGATGCTATAATAGCAAAAACATCCTCTGAAATATTTAAAGTTCCCCTTTCCAGCATTTTCATAATCATTTTCATTCCCCCATTAATTGATACTTCTACCTTTGGTGATATTCAATTTAACTCCCATCTTAAAAACGGAGCTTCCTTCGCTATACAGCGCATACCAAGCTTCTCGAGAATTCTAATCGAGCCCATATTGGTTTGGTCGCATTCTGCTGTTATTTTCATATTCGAATCTTGTAATAACCAATCTACTACAGCTTGAACAGCCTCGTACCCATACCCTTGATTACGATAAGAAGAAATGATTTCGTAACCAAGGTCAAAAGTTTTTGCATCAATTGCTAAAGATTTAAGCCTTATGGAGCCAATTAATTTTCTTTCGTAGGCATCAATTATTAACCATATGTGCAGAGTGTTGGCCAATTCTTTTTTTTCAAGCAGCTCAATATAATACGGAAAAATACTTTTTAATTGTATGGATGGCCAATCTGAGGGAATCGAAATAGGCGACCGTTCCTCCAATTTTTTTCGGTTCAAAATGATTGATTTTGCCAAATCTAACGGGCACTCCATCAAGAGTAACCGGTCTGTAAAAATTTGAGCCAAAATCAGCATCTCCTTTGCACCAGTCTTCTTTTATTTTAATGGTTGTGGAGAAGGATAAATTACTGTTTGTTCCTGTTCCTGTTCTTTTCGTTTTTCTTCCCGAACCCATTGATAGAATACAAGCCCGAGTGTCGTTCCATAAGAAATCTCTTGCATAATTTTCATAATAACCCCACCAAGCTGTTGATCATCATATGGTGACAGCCAGGAAAACATTTGTGCACTGTTTATATCAATATTGGCAAGCATACTCGCTGGAACACATAATTCTAACGCCTTTGCCCAAGCTGCAGGATTTGAATAGGTTTCATATATTGGTACGCCTGCAAAGATGATTAATGCACATGCTGGAGTTAGCAGCATTCCATTGGCAAAAATATAGGCTAGCTTTTGCAGGCCGCTTAATTTTCGATATTCAGGTAGCGGGCAAACAAGAGGCCACCACATAATTATAGCTGTAATAAATATGAAAATCGTAACACTTGCATGAAGAACTGTATTTGTTTTAATACCATCAAAAATAATCGGATAATGGTAAATTGAAAATACACCGTTAAATAAAAGAACGGCAAATAATGGTCTGGTTAAAAATAAAAACGGACGGCTAAACGCTTTAATTGACAATAACTTACGATAATATTCACTCGGAATAGAGAGTAAAAATAAAGGCGGCAGAAATAAATATAAGACCGACATTTGCAACATGTGAATACTAAAATTCAAATGTCCAAGTAAATCAATAGGGCTTCCTTTTATAATATATAGTGAGACAAGTGAAGTTATGAACAATATTCTTTGTTTATTTGTAGTGTTTTTAATCACCATAAAGTAAAGAACAGCGACAGCAACTAAACAAAGGAAAAACCAAGGACTCCATAAAGCTCTAAATCCAAACATAGATAGATTCTCAAGCACAATAATCACCTCATTATACTTCAAAAGGGACTCAGCATTTAAGCTCGAGTCCCATTTTTAAATTTTTTACCACCAAACAACTGTCATCAATGCCAGGATACTAACAGCTGCTACTAGAACACCTGAGAAAATAAATAGAATAGGTGCAGCGTGTCCTTTATGTTTCATGTGCATAAAGTAAAACAGCTGAAAAATTACTTGAATAATCGCTAATACAAAAATGAAAGGTGCAACAAACCACATACTAATTGTATCAGTAAAGACAACGGCTGCGAAGGCGAGAATCGTTAACAAAATTGTTAGAGCAAAAACGATAAATTGTTGATTCATTTCCTCCTTATTAGCAGCCTTTCGAATCTTCCATTTTGTATCAGTAGTTGAATTTGAATTCATTTCCATTTAGCTTAGCCCACCTTTCCCATTAAATAAACGACTGAAAAGATGAATACCCAAACAACGTCAATAAAGTGCCAGTATAAACTAGCTACATAAAACTTTGGTGCAGTATAAAGACTAAGTGGACGTCTTGCATTACGAACTAAAAGAGTGATAATCCAGCAAAGACCAAATGCAACGTGTGCACCATGAAAACCAGTAAGTGTATAGAAAGCTGATGCAAAAGCATTTGTTGTATATTTTAAGCCTTCATGAACATAATGGTTAAATTCATAAATTTCCAATCCAAGGAAACAAGCACCAAGGATTACTGTAACCCACATCCAAGTTAGCATGACTTTGTAATTATTATTTTTCATTTGATACATAGCATACACACTAGTCAAACTACTAAATAATAAAAACATTGTTGCTAAAAATACTAATGGCACTGAGAAAAGCTCCTGTGATGTCGGTCCATTTATTGTTGAATGACGTAGTGCAAGGAATGTACCGAACAACGATGCAAACATGACAGTTTCTCCACCAAGAAACAACCAAAAACCAATAAATTTATTTTTTCCTTCCATCGTCGCCTTTTCAGGCTCCGCAGGGAAGTTTTCTTTAGTTAAAACTTGTTCCGCTGCCATTACGCATTTACCCCTCCTTCGCGTTCAAGGTCTTCTTTATGGATATGGTATCCATGGTCATCTTTAACAGATCGAGTAAACATAGCTCCAAACATAATCACTAAGCCAATGATCGCAACCGCCAAGGCTAACTTATTAGTTCCAAGATCATGGTACATAACGCCGAATCCTGCGATAAATAAACCTACAGAAATGATAAATGGACTAATGGATCCATTAGGCATATGAATATCACCAAGCGGCTCAGCAGGAATTAGTTCCTTATTTCCGTTCATTTTCTCATAGAAAACCGGGTCTAAACTACGTACAAGCGGCAATTGTTTAAAGTTATACTCTGGTGGTGGAGAAGCAATCGCCCACTCAAGAGAACGTCCATCTCCCCATGGATCATTAGGAAGCTTTTCTTTATTAAAGAACGACATAACCATATTTATAACAAGTGTTAAAACACCAACACCCATTAAGATAGCACCGACAGAACTTACAAAGTTTGCTGTATCCCAGCCTTGGTTTGGAAGGTATGTAAATACACGGCGTGGCATACCCCAAAGTCCTAAGAAATGCTGAATAAAGAATGTTAAATGGAAACCAATATAGAAAACCCAGAATGTGATTTTGCCTAAAGTTTCATTTAGCATCTTACCAAACATCTTCGGCCACCAGAAATGGATACCGGCAAATAAGCCTAATACGATACCTCCAACAATAATATAGTGGAAGTGAGCAACAACGAAATAAGTATCATGGTAAATGTAATCTTGTGCGGCTGACGCAAGCATTACACCTGTTACCCCACCCATTACGAACGTTGGAACAAACCATACCCCATACAACATTGGTACTGTATAACGAATATTACCGCCCCACATTGTAAAGAGCCAGTTAAATACTTTAATACCAGTAGGTACACCAATTGTCATTGTTGCTACAGCAAAGATTGAGTTCGCTACTGCACCCATTCCTGTCGTAAACATATGATGTGCCCAAACCATGAATCCGAGGAATCCGATTAAAACTGTTGCAAATACCATTGATGTATATCCAAAGATCCTTTTTCTTGAAAATGTAGAAATAACATCCGAGAAAATACCGAAAGCCGGTAATACTAAGATATATACCTCCGGATGTCCAAAAATCCAGAATAAATGCTCCCAAAGAATTGTGTTACCGCCAAGGGCAATATCAAAGAATTTTGCTCCAAATAAACGGTCAAACATCATTAAGAATATCCCTACTGTTAACGGCGGGAAAGCAAATAAAATTAATGATGATGAAACGAAAACTGTCCATGTGAACATTGGCATACGCATAAACGTCATACCAGCCGTACGCATAGTAATAATAGTTGCTAAAAAGTTAATGGCAGAGATTAATGTACCAAAACCAGAAATCTGCAAACCAATTAAGTAAAAATCGACACCATGAGTTGGATCAGCCATAGCAAGAGATGCATAGTTCGTCCAACCTGCTGCTGGCATTCCACCTAAAAACCATCCGAAGTTAAAGAATAATGCTCCGAAGAAATATAGCCAAAAACCAAGTGAATTCAAAAATGGAAATGCCACGTCACGGGCCCCAATTTGAATCGGTACAACCGCATTTGCCAAAGCAAAGATAATTGGCATGGCAACAAAGAATAGCATTGTTGTTCCATGTGCCGTAAGTGCTTCGTTAAAAGAGTTTCCTACTAAAAAATTCATTTCTGGATACATTAATTGTATACGCATTAATAATGCTTCAATTCCACCAATGACAAAATGTAATAATCCTGCAAAAAGATACAAGTGGGCAATTTTTTTATGGTCTACTGTCGTTAAGTAATCCCAAATAACTGCACCGACACCCCTTTTTTGTGCCAACGTACTCACTTTTTAAACCTCCCTAACCCCTATTT
>JAENZK010000011.1 GCA_016841285.1 Guptibacillus hwajinpoensis
AGACGTTAGGTTAACACCAGCAATTGTAGCGGCTTGAAGGTCCGGCAAATCTATTGTAAGAATTTGCCCACCGTTTGCACCTACTTGCAAATTCTTTCCAGTAAAGGTTCCATCTAGTAATGTTGTTGAATTGAATTGCGTATCAGTCGCAATTTTATCAAAAGCTCCACTTAGCGCATCTAATTCAGTCTGTATTGCATCTCTATCCGTTGAGGCATTTGTATCATTTGCCGCCTGTACGGTCAATTCCCGCATCCTCTGAAGAATACTGTGCATTTCATTCATTGCACCTTCAGCTGTTTGAATTAAGGAAACACCATCAAGTGCATTTCTTTCCGCTTGTGACAAGCCTCTAATTTGGCTTCTCATTTTTTCGGAAATGGCCAAGCCTGCTGCATCGTCTGCTGCGCGGTTTATTCGTAAACCAGATGATAACTTTTCCAACGTCTTTGATGTCATTGATTGGTTAAGTGATAAATTTCGATATGCATTTAATGCTTGGATATTATGATTTATTCTCATTACACTTGCCCCTTTTCATCTTATTTCCCCGTATCTATTTCGTTCGATATATTTCCAGTGGAGCTGTTTTGTTCATATGCTAGATTTCTAGTTTTAAAGCTTGGATTTGTCATATTCTTTTTACTATTTAGAGCCTGATTCCATGCTCCCGCTATTGATTCTAGTGTTTCAAGTACATGTTTTAGCCTTTGTACGTCTTTTTTTAGATTTGCTTCTATAATTTGATCGGCCAAATAATTGTATAAAGCATCTAATTGATCAGCAATAATGCCTGCTTCATAGTTGAGCCCTGCTCCAAGACGATAAATGATGTCATTTGTTTTTTGCAACCTTTTATTTGCTGAAGCAAATTCTTTATTTTCTATCTCCTCAATCGCATGTTCCACTTCAACAATACAGGCCTCGTATAATAAAGTTGTAATTTCCTGAGGAGTTTTTGAATAAATTACTGATTCTGTTAATACTGCAGTCATTATTTTTTGCACCTCCGCCATTACTGACTATTTTCTATATCGGTTCAGTTTTTAAAAAATTAATACTTTTTTTCCATTTCCTCAATTAAGAGCAAAATTTCAGCCATGACATTATATAGCTGTGGAGGAACATTATCACCTAAATCAATGTCTAATAAATTTTTCACTAAAGTTGAGTCCTCTTGTAGGTGGATATTATTCTTCTTAGCTTCTTCAATAATTTTATTGGCGACATACCCTTTTCCTTGGGCAACTACCTTGGGAGCACTTCCCGATTCCTCATCATATTTTATAACCGCAGCAGTTGTACCATTGACTTCTCTGCGTTGCTTTTGATTAAAAAACTTTGAAACTCTCATATTTTAAAGTCCATTCCTTTCCCTGTGAAGATCGGTTTCGGCCTTGTTGATTCGTGAGTATTATCAATTAATTTATTAGACGTTTCCTTCTTTGCCTCAGACATTTTTGCAAACTGGATATTCCCAACGTTATAGCCGATCTCCTTTAGCTTTTGCTTTGTCACCTCTATAACCGGCTCCATTTTCTGTTGAAAGTCGACTTTATCATTTTTTAATGTAACAGAGAGGTTTCTGTCTGTAGAATTTATTAGAATCCCAACCTCTCCAAGTTTTTTTGTTTCTATTAAAAAATAAAGGCTACAATTTTCCCAATCTAATTGTTGTGTTTGATTTCTTGAGTTTATAAATACTTTTACGTTTTCAGTTTGATTTTCCAACATAATTGGAAGGTTTAATAATAGTGTTTGTAAATTGCTGTTTGAGTCTGACTTGCTAAGGAGCTGCTGGCCGGTAATATTAGACAGTGCTTGGTCAGCTAGCTGTTGAACTTTTCCGTTTTGGCCATCTACTTCATTTCCTAGCAACCTTAATAAAATTGATTTCATATTTTGCTGATTTGGATCCTGTTGCTGATGAAATTGCTGAGAACCGTCGCTTTGCTTAAAAACTAGTTTTTGCGCTAACTCATTTTCATGACTTAAGCCATTATTGCGAAGAATATCAAACATTTGCCGTGCAGATGGTTCTGTTAACTGGGATTTCGAAACAACCTCTGTTAGCTGCGAAATCAGGGCTGTGTTCTTATCCGACTGTATTTCTTTGGAGATAAAATGCATCACTTTTACATCAGCTGGTTTAAAGATCATTTTATCAATTGCCGTCTTTACATTTTGAACAATTTCATAGGCCTTTGCCTGCTCGCCTTTTGAAAGATACTTTTTTGCTTCTGCGAGCTGACCACTTGCTTTTAATAAATCCTTCTCCGTTTTCATATCAGTAAAAAGCATGATGTCGCTTTTAAGAATGGTATTATCCAATTTTTTTATTGTTGATTCCAACAGTTGTTTCGTTTGTTGCGGAGCTACCTTGGGCTGTTCAAGTAATCGTTGTATATTATCTAAGTTTCTAGTAATATCCCGTTTTGTTTCCTTAAAATCTTGGGTTAATTCAGCGAGCTTCTGCGTCACTCTTGTAACAATAATATCCTTCGAACTGAGCTGAAAAGCTCCCAGCTGCTCATCGTAAACATTGCTTTGATTTACTTGAGGTTCTTGTTCTTTAATTGTGACTTGTTGTGACTGGATATCCTCCATTACAGACGTTAGGGTATTGATGATTTCTTGTCTCGCTCCAAGTTCCCTGCCTCTTGTATGTAGATCAATTGCTTTGTTAATAGAAGTTTCAAGTTTGACTTTTATTGGTTCTGTTAAGCTTTCTGTATTACTTAACTGTTCTTTTAATTGCTCCAATCCCTTTGTAAGATTGGCTTCCTTTTGGAACTGCTTAATCAAATTATTAAGCAGATTTTCGGTAATGGAATCGTTATTTGATCCTGCATCACCAGCTAATGCTTTAGTGCTTACAAAAAGATTTTCTACTTCTGCTTGTGATTGCCGAACTAGATTTGTAATATAGTTTTTTATTTTATCTAAAGGAACATTTGCCTTTAGTAATTGATTTATTTTTTGAAGATCATCTGTGTTTCTAACCTGGCTAATAAGATTCCTTAAATCCCTTGGCAAATCTTTATAGTCCGAGTTTAGTTCTTTAGCAATTTCCTGAACTATTCCGCTTACAGGGCGACCATTCAAAGCTTCATGAATAGAAGTAAGATGGGAAAGCGTTACTTCCAGGTTTTTATTTGCCAACGCTTTAACAGACTCTAATTTTTGCTGAACAGTTCCTTGAGCTTTTTCAAAAAAAGTTCTCAAATCCTGAACATTTTCCTTGGTTAATGGAATCCCTTTATCTAATAATGTTTTAACTGCTTGCTGTAACTCATTTGAGTCCTTTGCAGTAATTCCAAGGTTTTGAAGGATAGTAGTGTTATTTTGCTGACTTTGCGTCTTACTGGTCGAGTCTACTTCAACAGCTTTAGCTGTAATAGACTGATCGTTTTTTCCCGTTACTTGGATGGTGACCTTATCTCCTGTGTTTCCCGGAATTTCCCCCTCAAATTGTGCAAGGACTTCCTTTCCCCTTATTTGCAAAACAGCTTCGTTTTTTGACTTAATTTCTTTAACCTGAGCAGTAACTACATCCCCTTTTTTAAGTTCTAGAGGACGTTCCGTCGACTGCAATTGACTAGAAGAAAGTTGATTGTTGTTAATCTGCATACTTTTCCACTCCCGTACAATATGCTTGTAGTCTTTATATCGGTTGCAAGTTCGGGATGTTAATGGAGAGTTGTTTCCAGTTGGGAAATTTGGCGTTGTTTCTTGGAAGGATTTTTTATTTTGTATGATGTTAGAGGTTGATAGTTTATAGAAATGAGAACCTCACTCTTTTAAGTGTGGTCATTATTTTTATTGCTTATAGAAAAATAGTTGCAAAGACCACAAATAAATACCTTTTTTAGAGTTAGCTTTCCGCGCTCATGGGGATTTAGCGTTAAAAAGGCTTCTAATTCTGATTCGTCTGTTAATTTGCCATTACGATCTACATAATATATCTGGTAATAACTATCTAATGGTTTTTTACATTCATAACACTTTTCCAATTCGTACACCTCTAGAAATTTGATTCTATATAAATACGCCGAAAAGGAAGTATTTTCCTTCTTAATATACTTTATAATTTAAAAACTTGCTAAAACATAAAATTATAAAAAATAAATAGCCATTTGTTAAAATACGAATAACAAATGGCTACACTTTTATATTTTTAGACTTTATCTAGCTTCTCATTTATTGGATTCTTATTTAGTGGATTAGAAAAAGACAAAGGCTGGACGGTCCATATTCTACACCTTATCCATCCAATACTCTCTATTTTCATCATTCAAATATTGCAAATCTTTACTGAGCAACCCCTTTATTTCTCCATTCATCTTACCTTCATTTTTCCCCTGTGGATGTTTGGCAATAATTACACGGCAGCTATATTCTCCATGTTTGAATTCTCCAAACCCATCCACTATTTCCAAACAATCAGTACTTTCAATCTCAAATCCTACTATTTCTTTAATAAACGGCTTTGCCCAGTCCATTCCTGTTAAAAACAGTATGTTCCTTGGTCTCCACCTATTTATCTCTTCTTTTAAAATTTGAATACAGCCATCTCTCTGGGCTTTTTGTAAAAGAGATGATGGATTTTTATTTGCAGCCGGGGCAACTTTATATAAATTGCTCCAGATAATTTTACTCGTCCAATCTTCTTTTAAATCCAAATTACACATCGTTTTATAGATCATTCTCCAGAACGCTGACTTTTTTGTGCTGTAACTACCTTTCTCTTGTGGTGCCCATCTATTTTTTACCCACTCCAACGGGCATTCATGAATAGGATTATGGCTGGATTCCAAGCTCTGCAAATACTTCCTTCGTTCGTCAAGGTTGTGCTCGTTGGGAATCCAGTATGTTTCTTTTCTCCAACCATTAACAGCTCTTCCAATGACCATTAAGTCACCAGCATAGAGTTTTCCCTTCATGGGATAGTGTGTTACTAATGTTTCTTTTGACTTATAGTTTTTATCTATCGTACCAAGCATTTCTTCATATAATTCTAATAAACGGTCCACCAAAATTTCCCCTTTTGCTATATTAATAGCTTTTACATACATCTAGTCCTTTAGATACATTTTATCATTCATGGTAAAATGTGTACGAATGGAGGGATTTTATTGCAGGAGAAAAAATGTATGAATTGTAACGCTTCAATGGATCTGGATTATTGGGATACTGTTGAGGAGCAGGAAGATGGAAGTTTCCTAATAGATGTATTTGAAGCATGGGTTTGTCTGAATAAATGCGGTTATTTTGAACGAGTTGAATAAAGAAAAAGGCAAATTCTAATAGGAATTCGCCTTAGACTTACTATCTAGTTTCTTTATTTTGTGGATTAAAATAAAGTTTTTTATCTCTTACAAAAAGACTGTCAGGTAAGATCGTATCATGTCGAAGTTTTGCCTGTAATTGATTTAATAAAGCTGTTAAATGCGTTCTTGAGTTTTCATCTATCATAAAGTTTATTCCATACAGATTGTAAATATCATCAATTTCTTTATTCCAAACTATTGATCCGTATAATTCAATAGTTTGACCTAGTATCCTTGTCATAAATTTTAAAATTAAATCTGAACGTACAGGGAGTTTTATATTTGTTTCGATCTGCAATCCCCCTGGTCCTATATCTCTAATAAGTATTTTAGTAGAACCTAGCTGGACTTTTTTTCCACCAAATTCTGTGATTGTCATATTTGCACCAAGTGGTACAGGTAATTCAATTCTGAAGAAATTTCTTCGATTTTCAAATTTCATCTCTTCTTTGATCAGGGCATTTTTTAAGTGCGGTTTACAGATCACCTGTTTTAATAACTTTTCAAATTCTTTTACTTCTACAGGCCGGCTATATAAATAACCCTGGATTTCATCACAATGAATTTTTTTCAAAAAGCTTAATTGATCTAAATTTTCTACTCCTTCTGCTACTGTTCTAATATTTAATTTTTGTGCTAAATGGATTACTGATGATACTATTTCAGTACTATCCTGATCGGCTGGGATATTATCAATAAATGTCTTATCTATTTTCAGTGTATTTGCTTTTAATTTTTTCAAGTAACTTAATGATGAATAGCCTGTTCCAAAGTCATCAATTGCGATATTTATACCCATTTTTTTAAATTGTTCAATTCTAGCCAATACTGTTTTTTCATCTTTCATAAATGCCGTTTCTGTGATCTCAATTTCTAACCACCTAGGCTCTAAATCTGTATCTTTGAGTATTTTGTCTATTATATTAAGCATATCTGTTTCTAAAAACTGTAGCACTGAAAAATTGACTGAAACAATAATGGGAGGTAAACCGGCTAGTTGCCATTGCTTATTTTGCTTACAAGCATTATATAAAACCTTTTCTCCCATAGTACCAATTAAACCTGCTTCTTCAGCTAAAGATATAAACTCACTCGGAGAAATAACTCCCCATTTTGGGTGTTCCCATCTAATTAACGCTTCAGCAGCAATGATTTTATTCATCTTTGGTTCGATTCTCGGTTGATAATATAGATTAAATTCATCATTTTGAATCGCTTTACGCAAATCATTTTTAAGAGTAAATTTTTTATACGTAGCAATATTCAGATGTGGAGATGATATCTGATATTTGTTTTTTCCTTTTTCTTTCGCTTCATATAAGGCTGAATGGGCGCTCGCAATTAAAGTTAGTACATCCTCGCCACTATAAGGATAGGTGCTTCCCCCTATGCTTGTTGTAACATATAACTCATATTCATTAATGTAAAATGGGTCTTTAAATAATTCCAAAATATCTTCTGAAATTTCTTTCAGTTGCCCATTTGAAAAGTTAGGTAGGAGTATGCCGAACTCATCACCCTCCATACGTGAAAGAATTCCCTTTTGTGAGATACAATTCCTTAAGCGGAGTGCAATTTTTTCAAGTAGAGTATCTCCAATTTTAGAACCTAATGAATCATTAATATATTTAAATCCATCCATATCTAAATATATTAAAGAAAATTTGCGATTAGTTTTACTTGCTTGCTGAAACTCATCTTTTATATAAGATTCAAATAATTTCTTATTTGGAAATCCTGTTAACTGATCATAATAAGCCATTTGGTGTATTGTTTTAGCTGCTTTTTTACTATTAGTTATATCTCTCAAGTTAATAGAAATACCATTGACAGCAGGTTCATCAAGTAGATTTTTGAGAATCACCTCACAATCGCTCCACTTTTCGCTGTCATGGTTAAGACGAACATCCGTTTTAATCAGCTGATTTGAAATTTTTAAAACATCCTCAAATACCTTTTTAAACTTCAATACTTCATCGGCATGCAGAAAATCAAATATGTTCCTACCTATGATTTTACTTACTTTACTATTGGTCAATTTCTCTAGTGCTGGACTTATATACTTAATATCCCCCTTATCATCGAGGATCCCAATTACATCATATGAATGTTCGACTAATGCATGTAATCTCTGTTCACTTAACTGAATGGCATCTTTACTTTTACGTAATTCTTTCTCAATTTCTTTTTGTTTAGTAATATCAGAGCGGACAGACACATACATATAAGGTTTTCCACCTTCATCTAAAAACGGGATGATCGTTGCATTAGACCACCAAATGGTGCCATCTTTTGCTTGGTTTCGAACCTCTCCATTCCAAACTTTACCTTGGATAATAGTGGACCACATTTGTTCAAAAACTTCTTTGGGATGATAGTTAGAATTTACGATACGATGGTTTTGGCCAATTAATTCTTCTCGTTTATATTTAGAAACCTTGCAAAACATATCATTGACATAAATAATATTTCCGTCCGGATCGGTAACAGAGACAGTTGCTGATTGATCTAAAGCAAATTTAAAATTATCTAATTCATTATATATTTTCGATAAAATCAGGTCATTTTCCTTATGTTCAACCTTTCCGTTCGTTTTTTCAGTTTCCAACTGATTATCCAATAATGCGGTTCCATTTATATTGGTTTGATCGGATATTTCAGATAAATGCAGGACGATTGAATCCTCATATTTTTTAAATGAAATAAGCTGTAGAAATATAGTGCTATTATCTTTTTTCCTACCCTTAACTTTAATGGTCTCATACTCCGACTCTCTTGATGCCATTGTAAACCCGTTTAATAAAGCAGGAATGTCTTCTAAAAAAAATAAATCAATCAAAGATTTTTGATTTAATTCATCCTCTGAATATCCAAAAAAATCCTTAAATTTTTCGTTTGAAAAGAGATGGTTACCATCTAAACTGAACATAAATAACCCCAGGTTTAGCTTTTCTATTAAACTTTTATACTCTGATTGAATTTTGATATGATCTAAGCCTAAACTAATATCCATTTAATCCACCTCTTTATATTCTCGAATGTCTTTAATTCATCACGAGTGTTGTGCGTACTAATTTCTCCACTTTGTATCTCTATATCTAGCGAAATATGGCCAGTGCCTCAATCTGTCTCCTGTTTACAAACTGTACCAATTTACTAGTTAATATTACCTACATACTAACGAAATCCCACTTACTTTTTCAATAGTTTAGTGAATAATGACCTGAATTTGTCATTATTATAAAAGCACCGCGCTAATTTCAAACAAGTTGAAAAACAAAAAGACAAATCCAATATGAATTTGCCTTAATATTGCACTGTCTACGATTTAGGCAGTACATGCCTGTGATCATAGTCATTTAGTTGTTGTGAGAAATGTCAGAGATGTTATTTAAGTATGTTGTTAATTCTTCTGGTGCGGATAAAAAGGGAGAGTGGTCTGTATTAATCGTAAAGACTGCTTGGCAAGGTACATTCGTATACATTTTTCGTTGTGTTTCAATGGATAAAGCATTATCTTTGAGCGTTTCAATATAATAGCGAGGAATTTGCCCATAGTTTTCTTCTGTTATTTCAATCTTTGCAATATAAGGTAGTAACGGTTGAGGACTGAGCTTTTTCTCTATTTCTATTACAATTTCATCCGTACAATTATTATAGAATAGTTCTCTAGCGGAAGAAGGATTCAACATTATATGCATTTGATCTTCACTTAAAGTGATCGGTAGGGGAGGCATTTTGTATTTCTCGCTCAAAGTCATCAAACTTTCCCCATTCATTGGGATCAAGGCAGACAAATAAACAAGAGCTTCAATTTTATGAGGACGGTATTCTGCCACTTGAGTGATGACCATGCCACCAAGACTATGTCCTACTAAAATTACCTTGTTTTCTTGTTCATCAATTTTCTGACAAACTGCATCACAATAATCTTTTAGCGAAACACTTGATGGTGGAGTAGGATCGTTTCCGTGGCTTGGTAAATCAAACGCTATGACTTTATGCCCCGCTTGCTGCAATAACGGGGTTACTTTTTCCCAACACCATTCACCTAAAAATGCTCCATGTACCAAAATAAATGTACTCATTTTCGCTCATCCCCTCTATTTGTCGTTTTGAATTCCTTTGAAAATTAAATCGATAACAGTGTCGATTTGCTGTTGAGCTTCTTGTTCTGTAAATTCCTTGTTGGCAAACATTTCAAGCGTGGAAGTTAACGCTCCCCAATATACATGGACCATTAGTCTTACATTGCTTTCCTTTAATGTTCCTTCTTTAATTCCTTGCTGGAATAATTGAATTAATGGTTGCCTCGTATTTAAGGTATAGCTTTTTAACACATCGTCAGATACACCTTCAAAAACATACTCAATATCCTGTTCCATCTGACGGTAAAATTTCATGAATTGTGGGTTTTTTTGAGTAGTTTCAAGATAAAAACGAACATATTTTTTTAGTTTGATGAGCGTATCCTCTTCTGAAGTTAAACTCGCTTTAATATAGGTTTGAGCTGCCTGAATATATTTTGTAAACAGATCGCGAAAAAGCTCCATTTTATCTTTATAGTAGTAATACACTAAACTTCTTGCCACACCCGCTTTTTTAGCTACATCACTAATTTCAGTTGCTCTCACTCCTTTTTCTAAATACACCTCAATCGTTGCATTTAATATTTCCTCCATTCGATCTGAACGTATTTTTTCATTTTGTTCTGATGATCGTGGTGCCAATGTATTTCACCTCTATTTATAATTTTCTTTTTATAATTACTTAAATTTCGATAATTTATCGATTGATTCAATGATTCTTATATTGAAGTCGGATGTTAATTTCGCATTTCTTTCAATCGTTTCTTTGCATGATGGACACCAAAAATATTTTTGCGATCTCGTTTTAAACTTTTGATATTCAATTGACCCTGCATGAACTTTAAATGCTTTCTTGCAAGAAATACAATTCAAGTCGTAGGAAATCATTTATTCGTCCTCCATTCGGCGGATTTTAAACTGACACTTATGTCAATTAAAAATATAAAATAAATTGACGTTTGCGTCAATTGAAAAATAAAAAAAAGACAAATCCTAAAATGAATTTGCCTTAAAATTAACTTGTTCGTATTTTTCTTCGATTACATTTTATATCCAAAATCATGACTAATCGTTTGTATTTGATCCTTAGTTATATAAATCTCTTTTACTATATGGTTTCTGGAAAGTAATCGATTTTTATAAAACCAATTCCAGTGCTCCTTTAGAAGATCTGGTAATATCATTTGTGCTTCCTGGCTTACATAATCATCCAAATTAAATGTCTCAAAAGAAAAAGCAATAAGTACATAAGGACCTTCTGGAATATAATTCAGATTATAATTACCATAGCCATCTGCCTTTGTATAGTACGTTCTGGCATTGGGGATCGGGGTCCCAATAAGGAAGTAGGATTGAACATCTTCCTCTGAAATCATACTAAAATCTACTGCCTTAGGAATTAGAAATACTTGAGCATTCACATCACCTTTGGTACCGACAAAGTCGTTGTATTGCCAAGTCAAAACTCCTTCCACTCCACCGTATCCTTGAATTTCATCTTCCCGGAAGGTAGGCTCAGTTTCCCACTCTACTCCCAGGTCATCCATTGGAAGACCTGGTTCTTGCCCTTGGAGTGATGGTTCAGCCTGTTGTGGATCCTCAATGGTTTGTTCTGATGGTGCTGCCATTTCTTGATTAGACTTATTCGAAGTTAGTTTTTCAAAAGCAGTAGGATTTACTTCTTTAAAGATTAAAATACCTATTAAGACGTTAATTCCTAGCAAAGTAATAACTAACAGAGACATCATCATTTGTTTTACCATACTTATTCTCCTAGTTGTTTAAATCTACTTATCCCCATCAAAATTCAGGTTATTTTCTAAAATCCCATCTGGATTTGAGCGTAAATAGCCATAACCATTGCCATCTCGGATGTAGCCATCCACCACGGTGCCATCCGCTCTAACATAACCTTGTACATAATGTGGCTTTACAATATGGAGATTTAACGGCTCAAACTGAAATTTATTTGCATGAAGCAAAGGATCGTGATGACCAAATATCTGCTCATTCCCATGACTCATGAAGGAAGGATCAAAGGTATTAACTGATAAAACGGCTGGGTTATGGGCCTTATCAACCTGGCCTCCACTGAAATCATTTAAACTATGCTGATTATCAGTGGTATCCGGCAATAATGAATCATTTGAATTTAGAAAGTCGAACATATCAATTTGCCTCCTTTTTTTATTTAGCTAGTCTATTAAACAACTCTTCTATTTTCCTTTCTGCACTACTTAATTGTTTTTGTTGTTCATTTTGCTCGTGGATATTTTCGTGTTTGTTTTTTAATTCAAATTCAATCGTTTGTTCGATTCTGCTTGATTTGTGGTTGAATTCGTCGAGCGTTGCTCTTGTAATTTTTTCGATTGAATTTTCGATATAGCGTTCAATCGATTCAGCAAATGACTGTTTTACATAAAAAAGTTGTTTTCGTGCTTCTGCAATAATCTCAGGTTTTAATAATTCTAATTGCTTTTTCAGTAATTTCTTCTGAATAAACGGTAATCCGGCCATTCCGATAACTGGGATTAAAATGGGACCTCCAAGAATCATCGCTAATGAGCTAATTCCACCTACTAAAAGTCCTGAAGTCACGATTGGATCCACCATTTTTCGGTCTTCGAAACTAACATCCTGTTCATGCTGGCTTGAGATGTCATAACCTCTATAACCGTTAATTTTTACTTCCTCTTGGAATGACTTTGTTAACCCGGTTGATAGTTCCATTTCAAGCTTTCCTAGTAAAATATGAATCTTGTCGGAGTAGTCTTCAATCCATTGCTTCAATCGTCTTTTGATAAACATAGGAATATGTGATTTTAAATAATCGTTTATTTCAGTTCCGTTGTACAACTGGATTTTTTCTTCCACTTCTTCATTTATTTGTTGGAACAAATGGTCAATGGATTTCCTAACAATCAACATGATTTCAGTTTTTCGGTTGTCAATATAGGTCTGGAGTATTTGCTCGCGCTCCTTTTGGTTTCCTTTCCATTCTAGTATCCGGTTTAAGTCCTCGTTCAATTCGTTTTCTGCTTTTTGGAGGATGGCCTGCTTTTCTTTGATGAATTCCAGCAGATCATTCAAACAATGGGTCAATCTAACTTTATAGCGAGCAGATTTTTCATCGCTTCTTGAGCCCGATTGGCATACTTGCTTCATTTTTTCCTCAATCGCAGTAATTCCTGAAATCCCGACAAGCTCGTCATCACCATCTAGTCTTCCTGTCAATGCCTCATAGGCTGATAACGGGAATACGTCTACCTGCTGCAAGCCCGTGCTCGACTTAATCCTATTTTCTATCTCTATCAAAACTTCATCAATTTCATCCTCCTCAATTCGATCGATAAAGTTGGCAATAAAGATAATTCGGTCAAGTCCCTGTTTCAATAATGTTTCTGCTAAAAATTTGTATTCCGTTTTTCTTATCGGTGCTGAGATATTGACCACAAAAAAGACGACATCTGCTCTTGGGATAAATTGATAAGTAACATTTGAACGAAGCTTGTTAATATCATTCAACCCTGGTGTATCAACGAGGACAATTTTGTCCTTTAATAATGGCGACGGATGATAGATTTTTAAAAACTCAACTTCTTCAGCGTTAAAATCACTGGAAACGATGAATTGGTTTAGATCCTCGGTTTTTCTAGTTTGTTGTTCAATCACACCATTTACTTTATGTACTTGGAATTCGCGCTTCTCTCCCCAAGTAATCGAGTTAATTGTTGCCGTTGTTGGCGTGACCCCTGTTGGTAAAAAATCCTCTCCTACTAAAGCATTTAAGAATGTTGATTTGCCGTTATTAAATTCACCTACCGTTACGATCATATAGTAATCTTCTTCTATATCCTTTTTCAGAACATCGAAGGAATCACCGGCTGATTGATAGGATAAGTCTTCAGCGAGCAAACTTGCTTCGTTCACAAGTTCAAGCAGCTCATGCTTTTTATTCGATACGATTTGCAAAATTAAACACCTACCTTCATGTTTAGGCGACTGCCCTCAAGTTTTGCAATAATGTCTTGCACTTCTTTTTCCCGCTCATTCAGTTTTGCTAATAATTCGTTCGTTTCCTGTGCGGACATTTGATTATTTTTAATAAGAATCTTCAACTGGTTTTCTTTTTCTTGAATTTGTTCTGTGATGATTTCTTCATATTGTTCAGTGACTTTTACAGATACATTCGACCATTCACGCTCAAACTGTTTTATTTTTTCTGGAATATTGTCTCTAAAGCGGTTATTCACTTCTTTTTTCAGCTTTTCATAAACATGGTCACTCCCGCTAAAGAAGCTTGCCACAGCATTAATGCCATCGATGATAAAACCACCAACAACAAACAATCCGGCGATCAGGAATGCACCCGGAATTAACCAAAAGGAGCTGATAATCGTACTCGCAATCATGATACCTGATATTTTTCCAGCATGGTTTTTTAAGAATGGTGGAAAATTCATTCCATCATGATATCCAGAAGAACCCTTTGATACCATGGTTATAAAACTATCGTCAAAAGCAGAAAAAGCATTCTCTAGCTGCTGACTTTCAACTGTAATAACACTTGAAACTCGCTCTTCCACTTTTTTCTTAAAGTTTTCATGCAAATTCTTTTCTAATGGGGCAGCTGTACTTTCAATTGAACGCCTCACACTATCGACATTACAGCCCTTATAATACCGGGTTCGTAAGCTTGACTCAGCTTCATCTGCAATTTTATGAAGCTCTCTCTCATACCAGTTTTTAATGTTACTTCCCTCTTGCATAATTTTCAGCCGGATTTTTTGTGCAGTTTCTTTTCCGATACGGTGAGTATCCTCAAGCTGTTGGCTTAACTGCTGCGTTTTTTCCTGTAGGTTATTAATATTGTTATTTAACGATAATCGCTCAAACGGGATGTGTTTTTCTAGAATTTCATTGGAAACCTTTAGCCCACGTTTAATTGGTTTTTCTAACTTCGCTGCACCGCGTTCATATTGTAAAAAGTCAAGGAGAGCATGTTCAAATTCTGGGAAGCCTGTCTGTTCTATAGGAAGCAACGGCCTTCGTTGTTTTGGAACGGCTTCTCCATTTGCAATCCGACGCTGAAGAAGGGCATGGCGCGATGACATGAAAAATATTCGTGGATCACTTTTTAGGATTTCGGATAGTTTCTCCACTACATACTGATGGACCTTTTCAATATCCTCTTCTTTTCTAAGTAAATCCTTAAAGTTAATAACGAAGAAAATCTTATCGATGTCAGCGGAAAGAATTCGATGCTGTAAAAAGCTCACCTCAGATTCCGACAATGCCCGGGTTGCATTTAAGACTATGATCGCCGCATCACTTTTTGGAATATAATGATTCGTGATCGCCTCACGGGCAGGGTCAAGGTCATTTGTTCCAGGGCTGTCGATTAACACGATGCCATTTTTACAGAGCTCTAAAGGATAGCCAATTTCAGCATGATCGATTGATTTAATGAGCTCCATTGCTTTTTTCAAATTTAATAATTTTTTTTCATCCCCATCAATGGGTTCACTTGGAGCCACAATCCTTTTAAATAACTCCTCATTTATTTCCTTAGGAGCAAACTTCGAATTTCGATAGTACAATTTGTGAGACGGTTTCTCGTTATAGTAAATTTTATTTAAAATAGCGGTTGTTGGTTTCACGGATGCAGGAAAAATTTCCTTCCCTAACAGCGCATTGACGAAAGTAGATTTTCCATTCGAAAATTCACCAACCACAATGATTTCAAATTCTTCACGATGCAGCGCTAAAATTGTATCGGTCAGATGCTTACTGAGGAATGATAGATTCATTTCCTCTATCAGCTCATCAAGTCGGATTAATTGTTGGATTACTTGATCTTTTTTTTCTTGAAATATCGATAACTGCGACAAAGCTAGAACTCCTTTCTATTCACGGGGATAATTACACCAATCAAAGCCATAAATTCCTTTATCCTCTTGTAAAAATGATGAAATCACAAGCTCCCCTTCGCGAGAAACAGAGACTGTATATTCATTCGTATAAATGACCTTCGATGCCCAATCTGAAAGAGAATCATAAAAAATCTCTTCTACACGGTAGACAGCCTCCTGTTCACTTATCCGTTGTAACGCCTCTAATTCGATCAATCGAAAGTCTTCCGCTCCGTTTTCAACATAGCAACCCGCTTCCCTATTATTGCTATATTTTAGAAACGCATTGTAAACTTCGGGATTTGCAAAGGATGCTGCCCGGTCTAACTGAAAACCACTTTGGAAATTATCATAGGTAAAATTCGTTATAAAACTAGTAATTTCATCATTACTAAAATCATTCAATGTAAAAGATGGTGCTTGTTGCTCTGTTTCTTCGTTACTTTCTTTTAAGGCATCATTATATGGGGCATAGCTTGTATACTTCGGGTTTCCTGATATCCATTCTCCCTCGCCAATTTTAAGCCACCCCTCACTCTCTTCTAAAACATCAAATTGCTCACCTAGCGTTGCAACTCCTACCTCCTCAAAGTCTGTGCTTGGCCCGCTTCTAATGTTTAAGCTGTCAACAAGGATTTCCACTGTTCCAATGTAGGTTGGCCCTTCCTCCGCGGGATTAAATACCTCATCACTTGGGGTACCGCTAATCCAAGCTATCACTTTATCTTTCACCACAAACAGCTTAGATTGGAAGTTATTTTGATAAAGCAAAAATAATAACAGGCCTGTTATCGCCGTCATTGTGTATGGGCGTAAATACATAGTATTAAAGTGTGGCGCATCTAAGACAGTTGGTTTATATTCAGCACAAATATGTAGTGGAACCTGATCGCTTACGTTGTATGGTAGCTCAGGTGAAAACGAAATTTCGATCGTATCCTTTTGCAATTCAGTCTGATTTTGATAATAAATGGCTATGAATTTTGTTGCCGTTTTGATTTGTAATAGATTATTTAAAATTGCTTTAATGTCTCCAATAACGTCTAAAGAAATGCCGTCCATCTTTTTCCAAGATTCAAACATAGGTAGGAGCTCTGTTTTGATTAACTGTTGAAGTTCATCTAAATAATTGTACTTCTGAAAAAAGTCTAAAGCCTTGTTTTGACTTTGATGCTCCTTTTCGATCACAGCAAACAGGTTATTCTTTTGTTCTTTTGCCTGTTTGTACAAACCCGTGCGTTGATTCTTTATATCTCTTTGAATTTCTGATAATGCTTTCGCGAGAGTCTCCTGCAATTGGTCTTGCTGCTGCTTAATTTGCCCCACTAATTTTAGAGAGCTGTCTCTTTTACTATCTAATAGTGAAATGGCTCGATTTACTTTAGTTAACTTCTGTTTTTTTGTGAATAATTGTTTTACTCTCGTCATTCCTGAACCAACCGCTTCTTTGTGCATGTCTTTTACATTCAAGTAATAGTCAGCGTACTCTTTTGATTTCGTCTCAAAAGAAGTAATTGTATTGCTTAAGCCTGTAAGTGTGGCTAGTAAGTTACTATTTTTTCTATATAATTGCGGCTTCTTTAAAATAGATTGAAGCTTCGATAACGACGTTACTTTTTCAGAAAATAAATCCCATTTCTTCATGTCTTGCTCTAATTTTATTATTTCGGTAACGGTATTGTCTTTTTTGTTATAAAGTTCCTTTTGATTCTCTTCTATGAATTTTTGGAATGACTGTAGCTGTTCAGCGTATTGATCCTTTTCTAACAGGCTGATCGTCTCAGTTAAAAGCTCTTCAAAAAAAGCTTTGCTTTTCATCAGGGTGCGATTTTCTTTTTTAGTAGAATCGTTCGCGATCTCATTTAAAATCGTATGGAGTTCATCAAAATTACTCCATTCCCATTTTTCTTGATCATTTTCGATCATCGATTCTAATGCATCTTGGGCCGATACTCCTATCAAGTCACGCAAATAAAGCTGATGTTTGCCGCGCTCCTCCTGTAAATACTCCTCGATATCCTCGTCGGATTGCTCATAGTGAAGGTCAATCGCGTTGACGATACCGAGTGGCATGATTCCTTCTTCGATCACTAACTCAATCGAGTCCGCTTCTGTAGAACGGCCGACGATACCATAGCGAAATAACCAAAGGACATCATCTGCCCGTTTTATAAATCGTTTGGTTTCATATGTATGTTCTTCGTGTATTGAATTCAAGCCTGGTGAATCAATAAACGTAATGTTTTTCAAAATTTCCTTCGGAGCTTCCAAAATTAAATAATCGATTTTTTTTCGCAGATGGGCTCCTACAGGATCGCCCTCAGCTGAGATTACTTTTATATGATTTTGATTCAGCGTTTCTTTCGTACCATTTTTGAAAACCGCATGTAATTGATGGGCATCCCCATATTTGATAATCGTATTGATAGCCGTTGCTGGGGTGACATCAGAAACTAGTAATTCTTCCCCTAGTAAAGCGTTCAAAAAGGTTGATTTACCAGCCTTAAATTCTCCCATGATCATGACCATCATTTTATCTTCCGAGTCTTCAATTAGTTTTTGAAGTGTATGGATATTAGAGGCTGCGGGGGCATTTTGTATTATATTTTTTATTTTATGTAGTTGTTCACGAAGCTTTGGTACTTTTTGCATAAGCCTTGATGCTCTCTTTCATTATTATCAAATGCGCCTTGGCGTATTTGCGCCCAGCGGATATTATCGAGCTACCATGCTCGAAAAACTACCTCTGAAAATCTGAGGCATCCGCCGGAGGCTTTAACTTTATTCATCCGGGATTTGTACCCTCAGCGATTAAAATACTAATTTGCATTCATCTCACAACTATGGAAGTGGGAAAAATCGGCTGAATTAAGTTAAAAATATTTTTGTAATATTATTTCATTTCGACAAATTTTCTGAAAAACCTTCAAAAAATTTATACTAACTAAAAGTAAGCAAACATAAAAACGGTCCGCCTGCTTCTTTTCATTATCGAAACAGACGAACCGTCTTATGAATTATTATTCAAAATAAATTTTTACTTCTTGTGTTTGTGCATTATATTCGCTCTTTGCTCCTAGTTCTTTTGCAATAAAGGCTACTGGTACAAAAGTTCTTCCGTTTACAGATTCAGCAGCTGTGTGCATGATGACTTTCTTTCCATTTACGTAAGCGTCCTTGCTGCCAAGTGTTAATTTGATTTCTGTATTATTGACCTTCATCGTAACCTGATTTGTTTTAGCATCCCATTTCGTTTCGGAATCAAGCCACTCTCCAATTACTGCTACCGGTACCATTGTTGAACCGTTTTTAATGTATGGTGCAGCATCTAATTCTTTAAAATCACTTCCAAGAATTGCGAATGGCTGGCCAATTGTAAATGATGCATTAAATTCTTGCATGAACAGCTTTTTAATCGGAGTATCATCCGATAAAGTTCTTACCTTGTTGATATCTTTCTCATAATCTGTCACATTCACTGCATCTTTTACTTCAGGTAATTTTACATCCCCATTGACGTTCCAAACGAGTGAAGTGGCCTTAATAACAGCACTTCCTTTTTCACCTGTTACGGGATCTTTTATGCCGATGTTAATCACTGTATCTTCTGATGCAATATATTTTTTCTTTGAAATTCCAACTTCCGTTGAAATTTTAAAGTCGATGTCCTTGCCCATCATGGCTTCCAAACTTTCTTCTGTCATGCCGCTAAGCATGGCTTTA
Organism: Guptibacillus hwajinpoensis; assembly: GCA_016841285.1. Classification (GTDB taxonomy): domain Bacteria; phylum Bacillota; class Bacilli; order Bacillales; family Bacillaceae_J; genus Schinkia. The sequence continues at coordinate 19,054 of JAENZK010000011.1, forward strand.
AATTGACCTAATTGAGTTTTCGCTTCAGTCACAGCCGTAGTTATCTCTGCCTCTGTTGGCTGAACTTCAGCAGGCATAAAGCCAGCAAATTCTTTTACAAATACATCTAGTCTTTCATAGTTTGCTAGATTATCAACCGTATATTCGGCGAAATCCAAAACCTCATTGATACCAAGCTCATATTTTACTTTTAAAACATCTTCTTTTCCTGCAGGAGTTTCAATTGTTTTAAAGCCTAAGTCTTGAAGTTTAGGAATTTCATAGTTGTATTGCTCTATGTAATTTTTAAACTCGCCTTTCATAAACTCCATAACTTTTTGCTGCATTTCGTATTGCGATTGCATATTGAAATCTTGACCATTATTCAATTCATCCATATCTACTTTGAAAAAGAATGGGTCAGCAGATGTTTTAAAATACATGACATTCTCTTTTACCAACATTTCAGCAGCTGCCTTTTCTTTGGCCGTCCATACGCCCAAATCACGAAGCGGTTGATCATTGTTTGCTGTGATTTTCATATAAACATTTTTCTCATCCTGGGCCTTTTGTTCAATCACAAAGCCATCCTGGAATAATTCTGCGATTTTTTTCTGCTCATCATTCAAATTCATGCCATCCACATTTACATCAGCTGATAAAGTTAATTTTGCTTCAGATGATGTTTGGTTCACAGCATTGAGCCACGTATCCTTTAAGGATGGATTAGTCGTTGAACAGCCAACTAATACCAACATTAAGGCTACTAGTAGGAATAAAAATTTCTTCAAAATCCACACACCTCTCCCTGTTAAATTGATTTTTCTCTTTATTACATTCTCTATAATATCGGTAACTGGTTTGATTTTCCATCTGTTTGCCAAATAAAAACAAAAAAGGGTATTTACTACTAGTCTATATTAATAGGTAAATAGTACTTTCTGTTCTTGAAGGTGCAAAACAAAAAGCCCTTTGCCAGGAGTAGTCCAATGACAAAGAGCTTGTACTTTAGTAAACTAGTTCAAACAAAACTAGTTGGCCTTTCAATTAACAAATGGTTTCAGGCTCATGGTTAAAATGGCGTCAACCGAGTGATAAGTATCCCCAATCCTTAGTTTACGCAGCCAGAACCTACCACCCTATCATTCTAAAAAAACGCTAACTATCTCACCTGCACCCAGCCATTTTTAATTGCTACGACTACAGCTTGGGTCCGGTCGTTTACGTTCATTTTTTGTAAAATGTTGCTTACATGGTTTTTAACTGTTTTTTCGCTTATAAATAACGTTTCACCGATGCTACGGTTGCTTTTTCCATCCGCTAGCATTTGCAGGACTTCGCATTCACGACGTGTTAAGATATGAAGCGGTTTGCGATATTCAACATCCTTTAATGTTCCGACAGAACTACCTGTATCTCCTGAAGCTAAACGGCGATATTCTTTTACCAGATTGTGAGTCACTTTTGGATGCAAGTAAGCGCCGCCTTCTGCCACAATTTTGACAGCTTCAACAAGGGCATCTGCGTCCATTTCCTTAAGTAAATAGCCGCTCGCTCCCGTTTTAAGTGCATGTGTCACATAGCTTTCGTCGTCATGGATTGATAAAATCAAAACCTTGACGTCTGGAAATTTTTCAATTAAATTGGCTGTTGCCTCTACACCATTGATATGAGGCATATTAATATCCATTACAACGACATCGGGATGGTATTGCTCAACAAGTGCTACAGCATCCTCGCCATCGCCACCTTCAGCGACAACCTCAAAGTCTTTCTCGAAATCTAAAATTCGTTTTACACCTTCACGAAACAATTGATGATCATCAATGACTAATATCGAAGTAGTTCCATCCACTTGTCATTCCTCCTCAAGATTAAAACGCGTAGTTTAAGTTTATAGTAGAGTCATAGTTTTTTTGTTTTTGGCTCTGTTAAAATTGAATGTTGATATTAATGAGTTTGAAAAATAAACGGTAAAATTCCTTTTATTTTGGAAAATACTCGTTTTTCCTTAAAAATAAGGGGAGCTTTTCCGTTTATATGCTCCATATCATTAGAATTTGGCCAATATATAGAAGTTAATCGGAAAACCTCCGCTTATATCTGCTTTTTCAGCCTCTTTTTATACATTAGCCGAAAATTCTCCGCCTATTTATTCTCATTCCTATATGAAGATCAACAATGAATAATATCAGATCTTTGTTTTTTAATACATTTATTCATCCTCAATCATTAATGGTACATCAATCGTAATCGTCGTACCATTTCCAAGGCTGGAGTCAAAAGTGATTTCTCCTTTTAAAAGCTCAATTCGTTCCTTCATTCCCATAATTCCAAATGAACCATCTTTTTTATTGGTGGTGTCAAAGCCTTTTCCATTATCCTTGATGATAAGCTTCCCAGAATTTTTTCTAAGTTCTATTTTAACTTGGATTTCACTGGCATCAGCATGTTTTATTGCATTTTGGACTGCTTCCTGCACAAGCCGGAATAAGGCAACCTCAAAACGTGGTGGAAGACGCATTTCTTCGCCTAGATTCACGAATTTAATCGGAATTTTATTATATTCTTCAGTTGTGTTCAGGTATCTTTTTAATGTTGGGATCAATCCCAAATCATCCAGAGCCATCGGTCTCAGATCGTAAATAATTTTACGAACCTCGTACAGTGCGGATCGCACCATGATCCTTAGATCTTTAATTTCCTTAAGTGCTTCAGCCATTCCACCTTCTCGGGAGACTCGCTCAATTAATTCCGAACGCATCATCACGTTTGCCAGCATTTGCGCTGGTCCATCGTGAATTTCTCGTGAAAGCCGTTTTCTTTCCTCTTCCTGGGCCTCGATAATTCGCAATCCAAATTCTTGCTTTTCCCTTGCATCGTTCAACACTTCATTAACCTGTTGAAGATCGCTGCATAAATAATTCAGAATGACACTAATCTGGCTGACAAGGTTTTCAGCACGTTTTACAGTTTGTTCCAGTCTTTTCAGTCGCAGCTCCAAATCATTGCGGCGTTCAATCAGTGTTTTTTCTTTTTGGCGGATATAAGCAAGGTCCATTTGCAGCCCATGCGTTTTGTCGTAGGCTGAACGAACTTCCTCCTCCGTATACCTCGCAAAATTTTTACTCACATCGGCAAGACGTTTTCGTGCCAGCTTTACCTGTGCTTCTAAACGCTCACCTTTATTAATTGTTTCGGTAACTTCTAGCCTAGTTTTTAGTAGTTCAGCAGTTAAAATCTCAAACTCTAGTCGCGATTGTTCGCTTATTTCAACAATTTCATTTTTACTATTAGAAACTGTTTCAATCATTTTGTCTAATATGACATCTAATGCTTTTTCATCAATTTTTAACATTCTTAAATCCTCCAGAAAAAGCTCATAATTCGTTATTATAGTTACATTCGTATGCCAAGCTGGTTTTCTGGGGGTACCTAATCAAATTCTCCTAGGAGAATTTGCGCCCAGATTTTTTCGAGCTTGCTCGAAAAACTACCGCTGAAAATCTGAGGCATCCGCCGGAGGCTTAACTTTATTCAGCAAGGTTTGTATCCCCACTGAATTAAAACATTAATTCATAGTCAATTCACCACTAATAGAAGTAGGCCGCCACTGCTGAATAAAGTTAAAAAAATAGTTAATTTGAAGCAATACGAATGTCGTTTTATAATAAGACTGGTAAGATAAGTGATTGAGCCAATTTTTCCCTTGTTTACCAAATTAAAGTTTTTTAAGTAAATATATTCATAAATTGGTTTTGTACATAGATAAATGTAACTAGGAGGCAAAATAATATGCTACTACAATATTATACAGTAAAAACCGCTGGAGAACATGAAATTGTGATCGAAAGGTCGAAATTTGTCGCACAAATAGCACGGGCAACCACTGAAGAAGAAGCACAAGCCTTTATTCAAGAAATTAAAAAAAAGCATTGGGATGCGACCCACAATTGCTCGGCCTATTTAATCGGGGAGCATAATCAAATTCAGAAAGCTAATGATGACGGTGAACCAAGTGGGACGGCCGGTGTACCGATGCTAGAGGTTTTGAAAAAACGTGATTTAAAAGATACCGTTGTGGTGGTGACCCGCTATTTTGGCGGCATAAAACTGGGGGCCGGCGGTCTCATTCGCGCTTACGGAAAAGCAGTATCAGAAGGCCTCAATGCGATCGGTGTTGTTGAAAGACGGTTGATGAGGATCATGCATACTAAAATTGATTACACATGGCTAGGAAAAATAGAAAATGAACTGCGCTCCCACCCTTCTTTTATTTTAAAAGAAATTCACTACCTTGAGAATGTTGAGGTTGAAACATACGTAGCAGAAGAAATGAAAGAAAGTTTCGTTGACTGGATGACAGAACTTACAAATGGGCAGGCGGAAATTTTCGAAGGAGAAACGGAATATTTGGAGACTGATGTTTAGGTTGGAAATTTTACCACATAAGCACTTTTAAATTTGCGAATTTAATGGTGCTTTATTATTTTTTCGACAACTTGTTTAAGTATTTAAAGTATTTAATATTAAAAATTCAAATTTCTATCACACGCCTCTTCCTAAAGTTTGGTAAAATATTCTTACACAGAAGGATTCAATATACATATAAAAGGGGGCAAAAAATATGAGTAAAGAGAAAAACGACTTATTATCACTAAATAATATGAAAAGCATCGTAGATATAACAAACGTTCAACGAAGTTTGCGTATGAAGATGATGGTAGCTGTTATTATTAGTTTACTTATAAGTTCTCCTATATCCGCTTACATAAATTCATATGTGAAAAATTTCATAGATGGAAACTTCGGCGTATATATTAATACCATTATCACACTGGTAGTTTCTACAATCATTATAATTCTATTTATTCAATATATTGTTATAAAACCATTAAATAAAGTACTAGCAGCAACTAAAGAGGCATCTAAGGGAAATTTGAACTCTACAGTAGATCATAAATCGAACGACGAAATAGGGCAATTATCGAATGCATTTAATGAGATGATTGATAATTTAAGAAGTATTATTCAAAAGACTAACGACACTGTTTTGCAGGTTTCAACCTATTCAGAAGAACTGAATATCAGTGCTGAGGAAAATAGTAAAGCCATAGAACAAATTTCTAGCTCTATCCAAGATGTTGTTTTGGGATCTGAAAACCAGCTTAATAACACAGTGGAATTAACAAAGACGGCTCAGGAAATAACAAATAAAATGGAAGATTCATCTTCAACTATACGCTCTGTCGCGAATGTCTCTAGTACAGTTAGCGAAAAAGCAGACAGTGGCGTTGAAACAGTAACACATACGATTGAACAGATGGATCTCGTTCAAAATTCAGTTAAAGAAACTTCGAATTTAGTATATGAACTTGGGAGTAAGTCAACGGAGATTGGAAATATCGTTGGGATCATTTCACAAATAGCAGACCAGACTAACCTATTGGCTTTAAATGCTTCAATTGAGGCCGCTCGTGCAGGTGAACATGGTAAGAGCTTTGCAGTTGTTGCGGATGAGGTTCGAAAGCTAGCAGAGCAATCAAGACTTGCTTCTGGAAATATTCAAATATTGATTGAGGAAATACAAAAAGAAATAAACCACGCCATTGAATCTATGATGAATGGTCAGGAAATTGTGGAAAAAGGAACACTGATGGTCAATCAAACTGGAGATTCGTTTAAGGAAATTGTAAAAGATATTCAAGAGGTTTCAGAGCAAACGAATCAGGTTGCGATGATAGTCGAGGAGGTAAACACATTTTCTCAAGGTATAACAAAGTTAATAGAAAATATAGCTTCTATAACAGAAAATGTTACTGGTAGTACGCAACAGGTTGCTTCTGCGATTGAAGAGCAAACGGCCTCCATGGAAGAGATATCTGGCTCTTCTGCGATGCTCAACAATATGTCAAAAGACCTCCAAGCTGAAATTCGTAAATTTCAAATTTAAATAGATTGGTTTGTTTTGCAAAGGAGAACTTCCTTTGCTTTTTTTGTTAACAAAAATTTGTTATTTAATACTTAAAACACGGGTACACTATTTAATATCAAATTGAAGTGGTTTTCGGGTAAATTTTTCTTGATTTTTCAAAGGGAGTTTATATAATGGCTCGATTTAAAAAAAGGCGGAAAGTAACGAAGATTTTAATGATCATCTTGATACCGTTGTTGGTCGTATTGGTTGGCGCTGCTACTTACGCTTCTTATTTGGCGAGTACGGCCAAAACTGTCGTTGAAAGTTCCCAGCATAAATTAGATAGTCGAAAGTTTGAAGAGAAATCCGAAATGCGGCTTGAAAAAGTTGACCCAAGGGTTGATAATATTTCAATTTTATTTCTGGGAATCGATGATGGCGAGCACAAGTTTAGTGATAGAACCCGAACAGATGCGATGATACTGGCTACCTTTAACGAAAAATCAAAGTCGGTAAAAATGGTCAGCATCCCTAGAGATTCAAGAGTGGAGCTGGTTGGCAGAGGCCGCATGGATAAAATCACCCATGCCCATGCTTATGGCGGCCTTGACATGGCGGTCAATACGGTGGAAAAGCTGTTTGCCATTCCGGTGGATTATTATGTTCGACTAAATTTCGATGCTTTTATTAAAATTATCGATGCTCTAGGTGGAATTGAACTTGATGTTCCTTTTGATATCGTCGAGCAAAATAGTCATCGGGAAAAAAATAAGATCAAGATTAAAAAAGGTTTGCAAACATTAAACGGCGAAGAGGCGCTTGCCTATGCCCGAACACGGAAGTATGACGGTGATGTCGAACGCGGCCAAAGACAGCAGGAGATTTTGAAAGCTATCATTAAAAAAGGATTATCGATCAGATCGATGACGAAATACGGTGATGTCATTGAAAGTATTGGTGATAATTTAACAACCAATATGACATTTGATGAAATGCTCGCCTTCCATGACTACGCCTATGCCGGGAAAAATATTGATGTGGAAATGCTGACGTTAAAGGGAAAACCAGCACGTATTAATCGTTTATATTATTATTTGCTGGATGATAAGAGTTTGGATGAGGTTAAAACGAAGATGAAAGAGCATTTGGAGTTTGATGGTGCGGAAACGGATGCGGAAGTTGATGATAGTGAAGAAACTAAAAAATCAACTGACGAAAAAGAGGAATAGTGTGATTTACATATTTTAAGGCATGGAACGTTGGCTTTGCGCCGTTCCATGCCTTTTTAACAAAAATTAATTATAAAATTCAACAAATGAATCGTAGATTGCTTGTGCAGCATTTTGACGGAATTCATCTGATTTCAGCAATGCTTCTTCATTTGGATTCGACAAAAATGCTAATTCAACTAAGATGGCAGGTATTTCGGTTTCACGAATAACGTGTAGGCTTTTGTCTTGAGAGCCTCGATTCACTGTACCAAGCTGTGATGTTATTTTTTTAATTGCAATATCTGATAGCTGTTTGCTTTGCTGCCAGCTTGGATTTTTACCTGAATGATAGAACGTTGTTGAACCCTGTGATGTATCTTTAAAAGAATCTGAATGGACGCTTATAAAGGCATCCGCATCATTTTTATGGGCTACTTGTACACGCTCAGCTAATGATAAAAATGTATCATTGGATCTCGTTAAAGTGACTTCAGCACCTGCACTGCGGAGATAATCCGCAACATACATTGCTACTGCGAGATTGACTTCTTTTTCCCGAAGGCCTGTTGCCCCTTTTGCACCTGGGTCATGGTCTCCATGTCCGGCATCTACAACGATTCGTTTTCCAGTTAAGCCACTGTTTAGTAGAGTAACTTTCACCTCATTCACTGAATGGCGGACGACGAAATGATAGCCTGGATTAAAATAAATGCGAATTTTCGAGTCGCTATATTCAATTCGATCTATGGCAGGATGGCTGCCAGTCCATTCATCGATTTGTGATGCACTTGTTTCTATTTCTACTCCGTTAGAAAGCAATTTATGTGACGTTGTGACTGAACCTACTTTTGACCACTTTAGCCAAGCTCGATTGTCGTCATACGTTTCTAATTCCGGCTGTGAAAGTGCAGTGAACGGCTGCTTATCCACTTGCATGATTAAATAATTGGTATGGACGTAACCCCACAAGCCATTATATTTCACCTGTCCCCATTGGCCGTCAACCTTAAAGACGATGATGTCCTGCCCATTTGTGTAAGCACCAATGACTGGCGAATTAGCGTCAGCGTTTTCACGAATATTTAGTGTGGTTGCGTTAACCTTAGCTTTTATTGTTTCTTTTGTTGGACGAATTGAGTCTGCTTTTATATAACCAAGGTCATTTTTGTACTCGATTTCCAACCACTCACTTGTGTCCAGATTTTTTGCCTCAGGTTTATTATAAATTTTGATTGAATCACCTTGAGCAAGTTCTCCCAGTTCTTCGCTTTTTGTAGAAGGCTCTTGATAAACTGTTGCGCCATCTACTGCATCAATGATCGCTGTCGTTGTTGTTCTGACAACATCATCAACCACTGGTTCCTCTTTGTTTGGATTAGAGGAGGATGATTCTTCGCGTTCTTCTGTTGCCGTTTTTTGTTCAATAATAACTTTACGTTCTTTTTCATTCCATTGAACGTTGGCACCATAGCTTTGTGCGAAGAAACGCAGCGGTAAAACAGTGTAATTTTTTACTATTATTGGTGCCGTATCAATTACTCGCGCTTCATCATTCACCATAACTTTTGTTTTGTTGATTGTGAATAAAACTTTTGTTTCAGTGTCGATTGCTTCGACTTGTTTTGTTTTATCTAACCATTTTACAGTAATCCCTAGTGTCTCCCCGATGCCTCGAAATGGTACTAACACTCTTCCATCTATAATTGGTGGTTCAATTGGTAAATTTAATAGTTCGCCATTAACGTAGACTGAGATTTTTTTCGAGGAGGATGATCTGTTTGGTGATTTTGTTGCATTAGTAGTTTTAGTGGTGTCCGTAGTCTTGGATTTGTCTGTTGTGCTTGTTTTAGTTGTATGTATTTTGATATAGTCGCTATGCACATATCCCTCGGCAGATTTCGAGGAAATCTTCAACCACTCACCGGTCCGTTTGATAATCTGGACCTCGTCACCATTTTGTAATTTTCCTACTATGTCACCTTTAGTCGAAGGCTCTGATCTTACATTTAAGTTACCATCTGTCATTAATACTTGCCCTGTTTCATTTGCACTGGCGGGCGTATGCGGAATCGCTATAAATGCCAATAAAATGAGAAAGGTCCAAATGACGAAAGATATCGGTGACCTTTTTACCATTAGTCTACTAAATCCCCCTTCTATTCTAGTTTTACTATAACAACTGTAATAGTTTACTAGCAGAATATCAAGGTAATTTATCCAAATTACAACAATTTGAGACAAATGACCTGAAAATGTCATTGTTCTGAAATTTTTGTATTATTTTCCGGGAAATGATGTCGATGTGGGTTGGAAAATTTGTATGAATGTGGCGGTCTGAAGTTGGTGCTCTGTTTGCCGAGGGGTGGGGACGGCACCTTGAGTCCAAGACAATATTGCATGGTATTTGGACAATAACGGGAGCCCTTTGGACAATATTACTTTTGCAGCGGACAATAATAATGATTACTCAGACAATAAGTGCCTTGCTCCGGACAATAACCAAATACTGCGGTGCGGGGACTGGCACTACTGAGTTCACTACTGAATGCACCAACTGGAGCTACAACCGGGGTACCAACTGACGCACTAACTGCGGTGCGGGGACAGCGTACTATGTCAAGAATGAATTTTTGATTTTTGACCATAGTAAACAC
>JAENZK010000427.1 GCA_016841285.1 Guptibacillus hwajinpoensis
ACAGATATAGCAGCTAGATTTGGCGGTGATGAATTTGTCGTCATGCTTAAAGATGTGCAGGATGAAGAGGATGCAATTACCATTGTCCAAAGTATGTTGAATCAGTTTCAAAACCCTATCAAGGAAGCAGGACAAGACTTTACACTCACCTGCAGTATTGGTGTGGCACACTATCCTGATCATGCGGAATCTCCAGAAGATCTGATCAAAAATGCGGACACCGCTCTTTATTATGTGAAAGATCGCGGTAAAAATGATTTTATGATTTTCAATCCAATCATGGAAGAGCAATCATTAGAGCGTCGTTTACTTGAAAATGCATTAAGACAAGGGATTAATGAGCAACAATTTTACTTAGAATATCAACCTAAAATTAACATGGCTACTAATGAGTTAATTGGTATGGAAGCATTGGTCAGGTGGAATCACCCAGATTTAGGAATTATTCCTCCTGGTAAATTTATACCATTAGCAGAAGAAACGGGTTTAATTGTCCCGTTGGGAGAATGGATACTTCGAGAAAGTTGTCGGCAAACATCCTCATGGCAAGAACAGGGTTATCCACCTTTGAGCTTATCTGTTAATGTTTCGGTTCGTCAGTTGGAGGACTTAAATTTTGTTGAAAATGTAAAAACGATTTTACATGAAACAGGATTAGATCCGAAATGGCTTGAATTAGAGATTACTGAAAGTGTCTTGGCAAATATCAAAAGCACAGTATCGATTTTAAAAGAAATTCGAAATCTAGGCATCCATATTTCAGTCGATGATTTTGGAACGGGTTATAGTTCCCTAAGTTATATTAAAGAATTTCCAATTGACACATTAAAAATCGACCAATCGTTTGTGAAAGATATTCATATGAATAAAGAAAGTAAGGAAATTGCAAAGGCCATTATAAACTTAGCAAATTCCATTGGATTAAATGTCATTGCTGAGGGAATTGAACTAAAAGAACATGTTGATGAACTTAGTAAAGATGGGCTTGTACTTGGACAAGGTTATTACTTCAGCAGACCATTAAAGGTGGCAGCTTTTGAGAATTTTATGACAACTATTCATGAAGCTTCGTAAAACTTGAATAGATTTTGTTCACGAAAGAAGCATTTTGATAGTTTTGTCATTAGGCTCTTCGGCAAAGAATTTTTTGCGAAGAGCCCATAACAAAAGCAGAATTGGACAATATTTTTGGTATAGTGAAGTTTGCTCCAACTGCTTTCAATCTTTGGGCCACAGTACCCGACCCTGTGGCTTCATAAATGAACAGGCGATTGTGGAGCAAGAGGAATCGCCTTTTTTAAAATCCATGCTAATGTTCATAATACCATTTCTCAGGTGTATTATTTTCCTCACTTGAGATAGTATGTGTTTTTTCAAGAATGTTAAGATGAAATAGTGTATTTTTAGGGAGTAGGAAAGGAAACTGTAATGAAAAAGAGATTAGTCCTTATAGGGATTGGGTTTTTATTATTGGTTGTTTTGTCCGCTGGAATATTTGAAGTTACAAAACTTAGGACCTTCCAATTGTTTGGAGGTTTAACGCACGAAGTAGAAACAGAAAACAAGGTTGTTGCCTTAACATTTGATGATGGTCCGACAAAAAACGTCGATCAGCTTTTACCGTTATTGGATAAATATAATGCAAAGGGCACTTTTTTTCTAATCGGAAATGATCTTGAAAAACACCCAGAAGAAGCTGTGAAGTTGGTAGAAGCAGGTCATCAAATTGGAAATCACACCTACTCACACAAAAGAATGGTGTTAAAATCTCCTTCATTTATAAAAGAAGAAATAGAAAAAACAGATGAATTGATCAGAAAAGCCGGTTACAAAGGTGAAATCGACTTTCGACCGCCCTATGGTAAAAAACTGGTAGGGTTGCCGTATTATTTACATAAGCATGACCGTGAAACGATTATGTGGACGTTAGAACCTGATACATATTACACAAATACCGATGAAAAAGTAAAATATGTGGTGGAAGATACTAAACCAGGATCAATTATCTTGATACACCCAATGTACGATCAAACCGGTAAGGTATTCCAAGTGATTGAAGGGATTTTGCAAGAACTTTCGGATGAAGGGTATCAATTTGTGACTGTGGATGAACTTCAGGGCTTGTCACGGTAGTAGCTGGTCCGGAGTTCCCCATGAGCCACAGTTTCCGACCCTGCGTCCCAATTCGAGGATGAGCCGGAGTTCCCGACCCTGCGGCTCAATTTTGAGGAATTACAACTTATCTAAAAGGGCACTATATTTAAAAAGATGCTCTTTTTTTAATAAAAATGGATAAGTAAAGGTCTTGATTTTTAATGAAACTAGTTAAAATTTTATTTATTCTGGTTCTTATAGTTGCCATCATGACTCCCCAAAAAACAATTTTTGCTGAAGCAGATTTGATGATTAAGGTTGATTTATGGGAAAACACCTTAACCATTAAAGAAGGGGACAAAATTATTAGAAGTTATTCGATTGCGACTGGAAAGGAACGTACCCCAACACCAGTAGGCTATTTTACAGTTATCGAAAAATCTAAAGGTTGGGGCGGTGGTTTTGGTTCAAGATGGTTAGGTTTGAACGTCCCTTGGGGTATGTATGGTATTCATGGAACGAATAAGCCGACCTTAATTGGTAAAAATGTAAGCGGTGGTTGTGTACGAATGAAAAACCGGGATGCTGAAGATTTGTTTGAACAGATTCCTGTAGGGACACCTGTTATTATAGATGGGCCGATTCACGGGCTGGATAATCATATAGATGTATTAGTTGTTGGGTCAAAGGGGACGCTTGTCTACCTTGTGCAACAAAGGTTAAGTTTAGCTGGCTATTATAATGGGAAAATTGATGGAGTATTCGATCATAAAACTCAAAAAGCAATAGAGAAATATCAAGAAGATCATAACTTAATTGTAACTGGAAATGGAAATGAGCGGCTGTATTTGGAACTTGGGCTTTTGGAATGAGGATACTTTAAATAAAAAAACCACTACTCAGAGTGGTTTTTTTTTATTTATGACTTTAGTCTGTTGAGCTCGCCAAAGCGTGCGAAACAATAAA
>JAENZK010000428.1 GCA_016841285.1 Guptibacillus hwajinpoensis
AAATGCTGAAAAGTTTAAAGGGTTGGGCGTTGAACTGCAATTAGTCCCTTTTGATAACCAAGCTGACCCGAAAAAAGGGGTTGCCAATGCGCAGCTAATTGGCTCTGACACGGCGGTTATTGGGGTTGTTGGTCACTACAATTCCGGTGTAGCCATTCCGTCATCAGAAATTTATGAGAAATATAGTTTGCCGATGGTTTCACCGGCCAATACAGCGACTGACGTTACGGACCGCAAATTAAAAACGGTAAACCGCATCGTGGCACGTGACGATTTCCAAGGTCCAGCAGGTGCAGAATTTGCGGTGAATACATTAGGTGCTAAGAAGATTTTCATTATTCAAGATAAAACGGCATATGGTACAGGTCTTGCAGAGGCATTTAAAGGTGCTGCAGAAGCATTGGGTGCTGAAATCGCAGGATTTGAAGGTATTACAATTGGTGAAAAGGACTTCAATGGTGTAATCAATCAGGTTGTCGCGCAAAAGCCGGACATGATTTATTTTGGCGGTATGTATACAGAGGGCGGCCTCATTATTAAACAGGCTCGTGAAAAAGGCTTTACAGGCCCGATTATGGGTGGAGATGGAATGGATTCCTCCACTCTAGTGGAAATTGCCGGGAACAGCGTGCTTAACACTTATATCACATCTGCTGCTGGTGTGACGACAGCTACAGAAGCAGGTAAACAATTTGCTGAAAAATATAAAGCGAAATTCGGTAAAGACATTGAAGGCTATTCTGCGTATGGATATGATGCCATGGGTGTACTTCTTCAAGGAATTGAAGAATCCATTAAGGCCAATAACAATGCATTGCCAACTCGCGAGCAAGTGGCACAAGCAGTTCGTAATGTAAAAGAATATGAAGGTGTTGTTACAAAAGTAAGCTTTGATGAAATAGGGGACAATGATTACGCAAAAATTTTCATCTATAAATTCGAAGAAGCAAGCTATCCTGCCGCTCAAGTGGATGAGGTCAGCAAGTAGCTCGCATCCGATTCAGACACTATATATAGAAATTAATCAATAAGGGTATCGACAACTGTCTTTACCCTTTTTTTTCAAAGGCTGTTTTCGTAAACTTTGTTGTTTATGGAAGAAAAAGATAGCTGAAAGGATAGCCCCCTCGGATGGTAAAAAGTAAGCGGAGGGTTTCCGGTTATTTGAAAAATGGAGCTCATTTTGGCTTAAATAAACGGAGGATTTCCGGTTATTCAAAGAAAAGTCGCCTATTTTTGCGGTTTATAACCTAATAAGCGGAATGCTCCGTCTATTTCAGCAATTTTACATCCAATTACCTAATTAAGAGAAATTTCTCCGTCTATTTATTAGAACGAACCTAATAAGCAAGAAGCAACAATATCTTAGAAAAGAGCCTTTTCAAAACAAATCAAAAAGGTGGGTGAATAAATGTTAACTGAAGTTCTCCATACATTGCCGCAAGTTTTAATTGATGGATTAACTCTGGGGGCGGTTTATGCCGTAGTCGCGCTCGGTTATACGATGGTTTACGGAATTTTAGAGTTAATCAACTTTGCCCATGGGGAAATTTTTATGACCGGTGCTTTTATCGGAACGGCGATGCTTTTATCTTTTACATCTTTAGGTTTAATGGCAGCGATGCCGGCTCTCCTTGCCCTTATTATCATTCTATTAATTACATCTGTGTTAACAGGACTTTTGGGGGTAGGGATTGAAAGGGTAGCCTATCGGCCGGTTAGAAATTCTCCAAAACTAATAGCGTTGATTACGGCAATTGGGATTTCCTTTGTACTTCAGGACTTGATCCGCTTTATTACGGAGCTAAAAAAGGGAAACTACATTTTAACTGGACCCAGCCTCTTTAGTGACCAAATTGTTTTAAAAACTTCGGCCATCCTTCCCGTTTTTAGTGATGCTTCCTTTAAATCCTCTTTTATTATCGTGTTAGTTACTGCAATTATTTTAATGGTTGGGTTAGACTTTTTTATTAATCGGACAAAGTGGGGCATGGCGATGAGGGCTGTTGCTCAGGATCGGGAAACGGCTGCCCTGATGACTGTCAATGTGAATAAAGTAATCGGGATTACTTTCTTTGTCGGCTCAGCGTTAGGTGGGGCAACGGGGGTGCTATTTGCGGTTCAATACGGGACAATCGATCCGTATATTGGCTTTATTTTAGGGTTAAAGGCCTTTACGGCTGCTGTCCTTGGCGGTATTGGCAATATCCGTGGGGCGATGCTTGGTGGTATTTTAATCGGCTTACTTGAAATGTTTGCCGCAGCCAACTTGACCATCATCACAAACGGGGTGTTTGGTGCTGAATATAAAGATGTATTTGCATTTTTAATCCTGATCTTAGTGCTCATCTTTAAGCCTGAAGGCCTGTTTGGCAAGGCAGTAACGGAGAAGGTGTAGGTGATGATGATGAAAAATAAATGGAATGCGAAGCTGAAGCCCTTTTTAGATAAAATCAAAGCCAATAAAAAATACCAAGCCGCCTTAATCATTGCCTACATTGTGCTGACAGCGGGAAGCTTAATTCTTGCGCAAAAATCAGTCATCGCGTTTCTGCTGCTTTTAGCATCATTATTGCTTTTACACTTTACCGGCTTAAGCCATTTGAAAAAGTGGCTGATTGCAGGGGCTGTTTTAGTCGTTATTTTACCTGTGGCTGCAAGTCAAGGGCCGGCCTACCAGTCGTATATGGAAGTCGCGAGCTTTGTCGGAATTTATGTAGCGATGGCGCTTGGCTTAAATATCGTTGTTGGTCTTGCTGGGTTACTGGACCTTGGTTTTGTCGCCTTCTTTGCCGTTGGCGCCTATACTTACGGGATATTTGCGACGGGGCAGGCATCGGAGTTTCTGCCATTCGGTGAGTTTCCATTACCAGGTGAAAGCTTTTGGCTGTTTCTCATCATCGGCGGAATTGCTGCAGCGATTACAGGTGTGATTATCGGTGTGCCGGTATTGCGTGTAAAAGGTGATTATCTGGCGATTGTTACTCTTGGTTTTGGAGAGATTATCCGGATTGTTTTTACTAATCTTTACCGCCCCGTCTATATTACGTATGGG
>JAENZK010000429.1 GCA_016841285.1 Guptibacillus hwajinpoensis
GCACAAAAAAAGGGTAGGTGAACTTTTTCTGAGATTCACCTACCCTTTTTAATTATCATTTTAATTTATCAAGTGCACTTGATAGTAGTGCGTTTTTTCTTTCTTTTTTACCAGCCTCATAGGAGGAACGGATATCGGCAGCCTCATCGGGGCTGAACCCATTAGCTTTTAGTTCCTTCTGTAATGCTCCATAAAGTTGTTCAAATGCCTGGTCCATTTTGGCCTCTAAAGCTTCACCCGCTGTTTTATATTTTGTTAGAAAATAGTTAACGGAGATCTTTTCACCATTTGCCTTCTTTTCCTTGTATTCACTTATAGCATGGCCCGCTAAAGCATTTATTTTACCATCTGCTTGTGATTCTAAACTTTCAAATGATGGGCGATATTTTTCTTTAATAGTTTCTACTGTAACCTTGGGTTTCGACGATTGGCTATTTTCTTGTCGTATCTGGCCCACTATTTCAGCCGAGGAAGGGTTCCCTTCTTTAGAAGATTCGTCTCCGTCATCCTTAGCTAAGTCCACATCAGGAGGAAGCACAATCTCATACTCTTCCTCTGAAATCCCTTCAAGCGCCGTATCTTGACTTAAGTCGTAGGTTTTGACTTTTAAGAAATAATAAGCCGTTCCCCCTACACCTGCGATTAGTAAAATAAGTATAGTAATTATAATTTTCTTCATGAAATGTACCCCGAATTCACTTTTGATACATTTTATCATAGTATTTCAAATATATTAACTTAAATTGGGCCGGAGTTTCCGACCCTCCGGCCCACCGCGCATCTCACTAAGTCAAAGAACCCGACCCCCTGTTCCCAGAATGTACATTATTTTTGCAGCCTTTGGATTTCTTCAAGTGATAATCCCGTATATTTTGCAATGAGGGATAAATCTAATCCATCTTCAAGCATCTTTAATGCTAAGGCACGTCTTTCTTCTTCTATTCCTAGGTTCTTAAAATATTTTGCAATCGAAGTGTCATCAAATGAAAGTCCCATGCGTATGTCCTCCCTTTCAATTAATGGTTTAAGTTGTGTTAATAAGAATACATCCTCGTCCTCTGGAAGCCGGATGATATGATCAATGAAAATTAATAATTTTTGAATGTATTTACGTTTTTCACCTTTACTTATAATATTACCTTCCAAAAGCAATCTCATCAACTTCAGCTTATACTGAAAGGCTGTTCCATTTCTTTTCTTGCTTTTTATGAGATATAACCCAGCTAAAATGGCTAGTGCAAAGGGATTGTTTGATTGAAGTAGGGCGGTTTCTGATTGGGAAGCAATGTGATAGGTGTTATAGATGTAGGTTAATTTTGTTCCATGAAATTCATATTGGTACTTTTCTAATTTGGAGATCGGGACATTATCGGTAAACAGGGCAAGAGCATAAATTCGTTGATCATATAAATCCATAATTCGATAAAAGCTTTGAAACATTCGCTTTGGAAAGATGGGGTCATTGTTTCCTTGAACCTCAATATGCACATATACCCATTGTTCTTCTCCACTTTTCAAAAGGAGCTTAATTAACTTGTCTGCCACACGTTTATTACTATCAGAGTCGGGAATAATCATTAGAAGTTCTTGTTCAAGGAATTGTGGTGGAGTTTCAAAGTTAACTTGTTCATACAAATCGGGAGCGAAAAACAGGAGAAATTCTTCAAACAGTTCCGTAATGACAGCTTTCCATAACTGATCATAATCTGGTATTTTTTCATTCAATCCTACCAACACCTTTCGATATTAAATAATTGTGATCCTATGGTATTTACCATTCGACAAAATATTATAAACTCCTGCAAAAAAAAATAAAAATGGGATATGTGAGACAGTGGCGGGGTGGGAATGCAGGGACGGTTCTCGTGTTCAAAAATACAATTGGTAAATATGAACAATTTGAACGTTACCACTGGCTATCATATCACATTGCTGAGCACGCCAATCTTTATCAAAAAGAGTGGTTAGAAAATTAGACTCTCCCGGTGTTCAGCCACCGTGACTGGAACACGCAAACCGTCCCCATGTTCCTCCGGGTAGGGCCGGAGTTTCCGACCCTCCGGCCCTACGACTTCACGTCCCAGTTCAACCCCTATGAATCTCCTGATAATTCTTCAATAATTTCCTTAATGCTTCCCTTCTCCAGCTTTTGATATGGTTGGCGGGCACTCCTTCTATTTCCGCAATTTCACGGAGTTTCTTATTATCGATTATCGCATGCTTAACCCACATCAATTGCTTATCTGATAGACCATCACAATAAGACAAGATCATCTCACGTTCAAGAGGTCTCTCACTTTCCGTATCTTCAAGATACTCTAGTATTTCGTCACTAACAGAGGTATGACGTTGTTCAAATCTAACTTGATCCTTCATGTGTTGCAGCATTTTACCCCTCACTGTAATTTGGGCAAAAGAAGGGAATGCCCCCTTTTCTGGATCAAAGCGTTGATAGGCTTCCCACAGCCCAATCAAACCTATT
The DNA here is from genome assembly GCA_016841285.1 of Guptibacillus hwajinpoensis. Lineage (GTDB taxonomy): Bacteria > Bacillota > Bacilli > Bacillales > Bacillaceae_J > Schinkia. Next base: position 2,483 of record JAENZK010000429.1, read on the forward strand.
TGATAGAAATCCTCTTGATTTTTATAGATTTGCAGCGAAAGGATTTGCTTTTTTACTAACGGCTCAAACTGCTGCAAAATCTCATCTATTGATTTATTTTGATAATCCAAAACATTGTCCTTCTGAAAATGCGCACCTTCTAAGTATTCCGCGGTACCATTACTGTAATCGGACAATGATAGACAGTCATATCACTCTATTTAAAGTTTGAGGCAAGTTAGGATGCCCAAACTTTAAGTATGAATCTATTAAACTTTAAATATCACTATTACAACATAGGCCATACGTGACATAACATGATATTTTCAAGAATTTCAAGCCAGAGTTTCCGACCCTGCGGCTCACCCCGGCCAGAGTTCCCAACCCCATGGCCTCAAAACTGAGCCAGAGAACCCGACCCTCTGGTCCAAGTCGATCGTAAGGCATAAGCACTTAGAACTAAATTTCTACACTAAAATATTATTGGATGATATAATTTTAATAAAACGTTTTTCAGATTTTTTAGAAAAGGAGGATCAGAATGATTTACAAGATCAAATCACTGATAGAGGCTAAAAAATATG
>JAENZK010000430.1 GCA_016841285.1 Guptibacillus hwajinpoensis
AATTACCTCCAATGACAGATTTCTGTCTGTCAATCTATTCTCATTATAATACGACAGATTATAGTCTGTCAACATAGTTTCTGGAAATATTTTTATTTTTTTCTTGACTTTGATCTTGGTTTTTTGCCTGAATGGTAGGTTTAGTTGGAAACGGCTTGGTGAGTGCTTGTCCCCTATTCATGCAAAACAAAAAAGTTAAGCATGATATAAGAGCCAAGCATCATGTTTAACTTCTGAATGTACAGGATAGTACGGTATCCGTATTTGTCTGATCTCTCTAAACTTGTAGTTTTCACTAAATTAGTCTTTCTACATACCAGAACGCCCCAATATGCTTGTATCTGACTAATTACCCTATTCCTTAGAATAGCGTTCGTCCACTCCTTGCCTTTTGTTTTCACTGGTAGCAATCACCTAGTTACACATGGTGTAGAGAGTTCACCATTTATTGTGTAACGCTGAAAGTTATTGCATCGGCTTTCAGCTAACCTGTCAAGTTTATTAAAGTGAGTTACTAGGTTTCCTCACTTGGAAACTCCCTAAAAATAGGTGTACTTAATAAACCTTGATATTATCTAAAAAAATTGATAAAATAAAGGAAGGAAATTTCCATATTTAATTGTATGGGAATGAAAATAGAAACATTGGAGAGTCCGATAGTTCGCACCTATCGGCTCTCTTTCTTGTTTAAGTTAAATATGGTTTATTTTCTTTAACCTCTGAAAAATCACCATAGGACTTTATGTGTCCAATGGTATAAACTATTGCACAACTGTCATTCGTACAATTTAAAGAAATCTCATAATCAAATCCTGATCCTTCACCATCTTCACAGAGCCAATCACAACCAGTAAAACCATAACTGATTTTAAGTTTAGAATTACATTCTGGACATTTAAGAACACTCATTAATACCACTCCCCAGATGTATAGTGATACCAAACAGGTGAAAAATGCTTTGTTTTCTTATAGTAGACCTTAAATAATTTCTGTTTGTTATCCCATGCGATTCTAGAAATATTGTCTATAGAATGTTGCTCTTTACGTTCAATAGATTCCCAAGCGTTATAATGTCTTATCCAAGTACGGTAAAAGGCTCTAGCAACATCATCCCTTTGAATGGATACAAATTTACTTGTCATTTTTTGTACTACAGGATGATTTTTCACTTCTTCAAATGAATAACTTGTTAATGTTGACATATTGACCACTCCCCTTAAATCATTGATATGACTGGATTTTTCGTAATTGGACTTTGTGCAACAACTTAAATAATGTCCTCGGCCAAATTCTACTTGCTAAGCGAATGGGAGCGAAAAGAGTCATTGCCGAAACTGGCGCCGGACAGCATGGGGTTGCTACAGCTATGGGCTGTGCCATGTTTAATATGGAATGTGTCATTTATATGGGTTTAGAAGATACGAAACGCCAAGCTTTAAATGTATTCCGAATGGAGATGCTAGGGGCAAAGGTTGTTGCAGTCGCCAATGGTCAAGGTCGCTTAAAAGAGGCAGTAGACGAAGCGTTAAATGACCTTGTTGCTAATTACAAAAACACATTTTATTTATTGGGATCTGCCGTTGGTCCACACCCATATCCAGCTATGGTGAAACATTTTCAATCCATTATAAGCGAGGAATCAAAACGTCAAATATTAGAAAAAGAAGGGCGTCTACCTGATGCAGTAGTGGCCTGTGTTGGTGGCGGAAGTAACGCTATTGGGGCCTTTGCTCATTACATTGATGAACCTTCTGTTCGTCTTATTGGTGTAGAACCTGATCAAGCTGCTACGATTTCAGAAGGTGTTCCGGCAGTAATCCACGGTTTTAAGACATTAACGTTATTAGATGAAGATGGAAATCCAAGACCAACCTTCTCGATTGCGGCTGGATTAGATTATCCCGGTGTCGGACCGGAGCATAGCTATTTACATGAAACTGGCCGCGCAGAATATTACACAGTATCAAATGACGAAGTACTGGATGCCTTCCAAATGCTTTGCAAGACGGAGGGAATTATTCCAGCACTTGAAAGCACCCATGCTGTTGCCTACGCGATCAAGTTAGCGCCACAAATGAAGCGAGATGAAATTATTATCGTTAATTTATCCGGACGTGGTGATAAGGATGTTCAGCATGTCTATAATCTGCTTGAAGAAAGAAACAAATAATATTACAAAAATAAAGCCATCATTCAGTTGTCTGAGTGGTGGCTTTATTCGTATCTAATAATGGAATCGTTTTACTATTATGCCAAGGCTTTTAGCTTCCTTCATGAGAAGTGAGGCATCTCCTGCTAATTGATGTATCCCCTCAATTTCTTTATCAACTGTTGCAGTAGTTTCTTGAACTATTTTCGTAAAATCATTCGCAATAACATTGATTTCGTCGATGATTTGCTGTAGATTTTTACCATTATCTGTTACAGAAATGGCGTACTGGCGATTGTTTGATACTAGTTCCATCGTTTTAATCGATGCCGATTTTAATTTATCAATAGCCTTACCTGCTTCTGAGACAAGTTCAACACCATCCTCGATTGATTTTACATTAACCTCTACTTGATCAACGGCATCCTGCAATTCATCCCTTGTTTGCTGTAATGAGGCAAGTATATCATGGGCAAATTCATTAGTCCCTTCTGCGAGCTTTCGTACTTCAGTAGCTACGACGGCAAAGCCCTTACCGCTTTCACCAGCTCGCGCAGCCTCTATCGATGCATTTAATGCTAGTAGATTTGTTTGTTTGGCAATATCAGTGATCGAGGAAACCTTTTTCATTACTAGATCCGCATCATTCGATATCGTTCTTATCTTTTTCGCAGTTTCAATGACATTGGCCTGAATATCTCTCATTTGTTTTTGCGTAGATAGAACTGCTTTTTCACCTTCCTGAGAGGTATGTAATGCTTCATCAGCGCCGTGAACAGCTTTTTCTACTTCATTCTGCATAATCTCTACTAGCCCCATCATTTTATCTACCATTTCTTGAGCTAAAATAACAGAGTTGCTTTGTTGTTCAGCTCCACCTCGGAACGATTGCAT
>JAENZK010000431.1 GCA_016841285.1 Guptibacillus hwajinpoensis
AAAGAAGAAACATTAAAAGGTTACCTTGATCAATTAAATGCTATTAAGTAATCTATAAAATTAGGGGCCGTTCTTTAAGGAACGCGCCCCTTTTCTATTTAATAATATTGATAAGGATAATAACCAAACGGTGGTTTTCCTGTTGGCATTGCTGTATAAAAATATCCGTTATTGTATTGGGGATTTGGATACGTTGGTTGTGGTTTTTGGGTATGAAAATGGCTATAGGTTTTGTGGTTAAATTTCGCTTGACATGCTCCAGAAGATCCGGGATGTGGTCCTGTTGTTACTGTTTTATAGTTTTCCAATATATACACCTCTCATTTAAAAAAGAAAGATTTTTATATTATTATGAAATTTATACCAATTCGTTACTTGATTAGTGAAATTGAGGTATTCACCTACTGCTTCGATCACTATCACTATTGTTGACATAGAAGTTTTAATATTATATAATTATCTCGAATTCGAGATAAAATGAAGAGGAAGGATTATCATGGGGACTAAGGCCAATAAACTATTAGAAGAGGATTTGTCTCTTAAGTTATTTGTAGTTTTAACACGTGCATTACAATCGATCAATAAGCGTGTTGAAGAAGATATAAAGCGTATGGGTTTAAATCCAACAGAGTTCGCCGTTTTAGAGTTGATTTATAATAAAGGGGAACAACCAATCCAAAAAATTGGTGAAAAAGTGTTGATTGCCAGCAGTAGTATTACTTACGTTGTTGATAAACTAGAGAAGAAAAAATTTTTAACTAGAAGACCTTGTCCGAAAGATCGCCGAGTCACGTACGCAACGATAACTGAAGAAGGAACCAAATTTATGGATGATGTTTTTCCTAATCATCGGGCAGCCATTCATGAAATATGTAGTGGGTTGGATTCCAATGAGAAAGAAGTTTTGATCCAACTGTTAAAAAAATTGGGATATCAAGCACAAGGATAAATTTTTTTTATTAAGATATCACGAATTAGTAATATATGAATTTGTATTAAATTTCATTTAAATAGATTGGAGAGAATAATATGTTAAAAAAAATCGATAGCAATAAAATGGGCTCAAGTAATCTAGGATGGCTAAGAAGTAAATTTCATTTTTCATTTGCAGAATATTATAATCCTGACAATATCCAATTCGGTGTTTTACGGGTAATTAATGATGATCTAATCAATCCGCAAACGGGGTTTGGAACACATCCGCATCGCGATATGGAAATTATATCTTATGCAGTAAATGGAGAATTGACTCATGGTGATAGCATGGGCAATAAAAATACAATTACACGCGGACAAGTGCAATATATGAGCGCAGGTACTGGTGTGCTTCATAGTGAGTATAATAATGGTGAAGAAACTGTAAGGTTACTGCAAATTTGGATTTTACCTGACCAATATGGCCATACACCTAACTATGGTGACTATAGATTTAATTGGGATGATAGAAAGAATAAATGGCTGCACATGGTTTCTGGAGTAGACGGCAGTGCCCCAATAAAAATTCATCAAGATGCTAACATTTATTCTTTAGAATTAGAACAAGGAAAAGAAATCAGCTTCCCTGTGAAAGAAGGAAGACAGGCTTATTTAGTGCAAATTGAAGGTACATCCACTATTAATGGTATTGAGTTAAATGATCGAGATGGTATGGAAATTGTTGAAGAGGATATTACTATTAATACGAAAAATACATCTCATATTTTAATTATAGAAATGAAAAAAGCTGCTTAATAAATGAATGTGAATATGAATTGAAAGAAATAATAGGTGGTGTATTATATGGGTTTTTGGTCCAAATTATTTGGAAGTTCATCAAATGACGATAAGGAGCATGAAACGATGACAAAAGTAAATTTAGCAGTGATCTTCTACAGTATGGGTGGAACGAACTACCAATTAGCGAGGTGGGCAGAAGAAGGAGGAAAAGAAGCGGGTGCTGAAGTGAAGGTTTTAAAAGTTCAAGAATTAGCACCAGATTCAGTTATCCAGGGAAATGAAGTATGGAAAGCAACCGTTGAAGCAACAAAAGATGTTCCAATTGCAACGTCAGATGATATTGAATGGGCTGACGCCATTATCTTTAGTGTCCCAACCCGTTTTGGTAATATGCCATCACAAATGAAGCAGTTCCTTGACATTCAAGGTGGACTATGGGCACAAGGTAAAACTGTAAACAAAGTAGTTAGTGCCATGACTTCTGCTCAAAATCCACATGGTGGACAAGAAGCTACTATATTATCTTTATACACAGCTATGATGCACTGGGGTGCTATTATTGTACCTCCTGGCTATACTGACCAAGTCATTTTTGGGGCTGGCGGAAACCCATACGGAACAAGTGTATCAGTGGACCAAAACGGAAAAATGGTGGAAGATGTTCAGGCAGCAGTAAAACACCAAGCAAAACGCACTGTTACTGTTGCGGAATGGGTCAAAAAAGCGAATCAATAATATAACAATTAATTAGCATTGAACTAAGCTCTTATTCACAATCCCAAATGTGAATAAGAGCTTTATTTCTTTATTCAGGAAATTCCAGTTATCCTATGCATGTCTTTTCAAAAATCAACGTATACATGAATGAACAGCCAGAATGACGAGACGAAAGGGGCAAAGGTTATGATATTTAATTTATACATTTCTCTATTTATCTCATTTTTAGCTTTTTTGGGGATGTACATTGGTGGAATCACAACAACCTTTTTTAAGCAATATTTACCTGGGAAAATTCATAGGCTTTACATTTTTTGTGGTGGATTATTAGTTGGTTTGTTAGTGTTTGAAGTCATACCAGAAAGCATACAGCAATATGATCAGCTAGGACTTATTATAGGTGGATTTTTAGGGATCATTGGAATGATGGCAATCGAGAATATATTTCATAGTAAAAATACTCATAACGGGAAAACTACAAATTATATTCATGGCATTATATTTTTAATAATTGCTGTCGCAATACATAATGTTCCAACTGGATTTGCAATAGGCACCAATATAGTTGACCAGTCAATTACAGGATCACCTCTTTTATGG
>JAENZK010000432.1 GCA_016841285.1 Guptibacillus hwajinpoensis
AAAGGAAACACGATGAGCTTTGCGAATCGATGTTGACTTATCGTAGGGAGATGAGCGAAGTTTACGAGTCGCTGGGCGCTGGAGCTAGACAAAAAGCTGACCCAATTGCGGGTCAGCTTTTTTGCTTACTGTGATGTGTGGTATTGTTAAATTGGGCTTAAACATATATACTATGTAATTGGTGTAATATTTATTCAATCAAGTATAAAATTAAGGTACATTAATATAGGAAGGAGATTTACATGAACGAACAACAAAGATTGCAAGGTCAACAAATAAAAACAGCAGATCCTTCGGACAAAAAATCCGAAAAGGATTATGCTAAATATTTTGAGACAACCTACCAGCCGCCATCATTGAAGGATGCTAAAAAACGTGGTAAAGAAGAGGTTACCGTCCATCGTGGTTATGATATCCCGGAAGATATGATGGAAGTCGGTAAAGACAAGAAGTTTTACATTCGCACGTACGGCTGCCAAATGAATGAACACGATACGGAAGTTATGGCTGGGATCTTAGCTGAAATGGGCTTTGAAAGCACAGACGATACTGAGAATGCTGATATTATCTTATTAAATACATGTGCCGTCCGCGAAAATGCAGAGAATAAAGTATTTGGCGAAATTGGACATTTAAAACAATTGAAACGCGAAAAACCGGATCTTGTACTAGGTGTGTGCGGCTGTATGTCCCAAGAAGAGGGTGTTGTTAATCGACTTCTTCAAAAACATCAGCAGGTAGACCTTATTTTCGGAACCCATAACATTCACCGCCTTCCACAGCTTTTAAAAGAAGCTATGTTTGGGAAGGAAAGAGTGGTTGAGGTTTGGTCTAAAGAAGGCGATGTAATCGAAAACCTTCCGAAAATTAGAAATGGCAAAATAAAAGCATGGGTTAATATAATGTATGGCTGTGATAAATTCTGTACTTATTGTATCGTACCGTATACAAGAGGGAAGGAAAGAAGCCGCCGTCCTGAAGATATTATCGATGAAGTTCGCGATATAGCTCGCCAAGGTTATCAAGAGATTACCTTATTAGGCCAAAACGTAAATGCATATGGAAAAGATTTTGAAGATATGAAATATGGTCTTGGCGATTTAATGGATGAAATTCGTAAAATCGACATTCCGCGTATTCGCTTTACAACAAGTCATCCACGTGATTTCGATGATCACCTAATTGAAGTGCTGGCTAAAGGCGGCAACTTAATGGATCATATCCATTTACCAGTCCAATCTGGAAGTACAGAAATGTTAAAAATCATGTCTAGAAAATATACAAGAGAACAATATTTAGAATTAGTTCGCAAAATTAAAGAGGCGATTCCAAATGCTTCTTTAACAACAGATATCATTGTTGGTTTCCCAAATGAAACAGATGAACAATTTGAAGATACAATGTCCTTATATCGTGAAGTTGAATATGATAGTGCTTATACGTTTATCTATTCACCGCGCGAGGGAACGCCAGCAGCAGATATGGTTGACAATGTTCCAATGGAAGTGAAAAAAGAACGTCTTCAACGATTGAATGCCTTGGTAAATGAAATTTCCGCAAAGAAAAACAAGCAATATCAAGACAAGGTTGTTGAAGTTCTTGTAGAAGGGGAAAGCAAAAACAACCCTGAAATTTTAGCAGGATACACTAGAAAAAATAAACTCGTTAACTTCAAAGGTCCTAAATCTGCAATTGGCCAAATTGTTAAAGTGAAAATTACAGATGCTAAAACATGGTCATTAAATGGGGAAATGGTAGAAGAAACGATGGGGGTAACATATAATGGCTAAATTTACGAAATCACAAGTTGTAGAAAAAGCAGAAGAGCTTGCAAAATTAATTGCTGAAACAGAGGAAGTTGAATTTTTTAAAAAAGCAGAAGAAGCAATCAATAAAAATGCAAAAGTTCGCCAATTAATGAGCGATATTAAAAGTTATCAAAAGCAAGCAGTAAATTTCCAGCACTATAATAAGCCAGAGGCATTAAAGAAAGTTGAAGACAAACTGGATGCTTTAATGGCTGAATTAGATGAAATTCCTGTAGTTTCTGAGTTCAAGCAATCACAAATCGTTGTAAATGATTTATTACAGCTTGTATCAAGTACAATCTCACAAACAGTAACAAATGAGATCATCCTCTCTACTGGCGGAGACCTTTTACAAGGAAAAACGGGTTCGGAGCCAGGCTGCCATCAAGAGGGCGGCTGTGAGCACGACCATTTAATTCCTGAGGAAATGAAACAAAAATAAAATAGTGAATACAATATTGGAGATCGACGAAATTCGTTGGTCTCTTTTTTGTACCAAAAAATAAAATGAAGTAAATGGGCACATATCTTAATTTCTGTGCATAGAATGAACTAAAGGTCCGAGTAATTCGTGTAATTCGAGTATTTAATGATAAATAATTTTTTGCACACTGGTCATTCGCCCTGCATAGGATGAAATGGAACATAAGAATGAGGAGGTAGTGCTCATATGTCAACAAAAAAAGAGCATGATTTTCGGTTTAGAGAGATAATTACAAAAGCAGTTTGCGGTAAAGGTCGTAAGTTTACTCAATGTACGCACACCATTACGCCTTCTCACAGACCAACTAGTATACTTGGTTGTTGGATTATAAACCACGAGTATGACGCTAGGAAGGCTGGAGATCACGTAGAGATCGAGGGATGCTACGACATTAACACATGGTATTCTTATAGTGACAATACAAAAACAGAAGTTGTTACAGAAACTGTTCACTATACAGATGTGGTTCGCTTATCATCAAAAGATGAAAACTGTATTTCCGATGACTTGGAAGTCATCGCAAGAGTTTTACAGCAGCCCAATTGCTTAGAATGCTCTATTTCACCAAATGGCAATAAAATCGTTGTTCAAGTGGAACGTGAATTTATTGCAGAAGTCATTGGTGAAACAAAGGTTTGTGTCAAAGTTTATCCTGGTGTGTGTGAGGATGAAATTGAGGAAGATGAGATTGTAGATGAAGAGTTCGAGGATCTAAATCCGGACTTTTTAGTAGCT
>JAENZK010000433.1 GCA_016841285.1 Guptibacillus hwajinpoensis
TAAAATATGTAAATGCTGGTACAGTTGAAATCCTTGTCACAAAGGAAGAGGAATTTTTCTTTATTGAAGTGAACCCAAGGGTTCAAGTTGAACATACTATTACTGAAATGATTACAGGGATTGATATTGTTCAATCACAAATTCTAGTTGCGGAAGGACATCAACTCGACAGTAAAGAAATCAGTATCCCAAATCAGTCATTTATAAAAACTCATGGCTATGCTATCCAATCTCGTGTTACAACAGAAGATCCTGAAAATAACTTTATGCCTGACACTGGAAAAATTACTGCGTATCGTTCCGGTGGTGGTTTCGGAGTTCGTCTTGATGCTGGAAACTCCTTTGCCGGTGCTGTTATCACGCCATTCTATGATAGCTTGCTTGTTAAAATCTCTACACATGCCTTGACATTTGAAAAAGCAGCTGCTAAAATGCACCGTAATTTAAAGGAATTTAGAATTCGTGGAATTAAAACCAATATTCCTTTCTTGGAAAACGTAATTACACATGAAAAATTTATAACTGGTCATTATAATACAAATTTCATTGATCAAACACCAGAGCTATTCATTTTCCCACAGCGTAAGGACCGTGGTACAAAAATGTTAAGCTTTATTGGAAATACCACAGTAAATGGTACTCCAGGTCTTGGAAAAGAAAAGAAGCCACTTCTTAAGAACCCAAGAATGCCAAAAGTGAAATTATCCGAACAAATACCATCAGGAACAAAGCAAATTCTTGATCAGGATGGTCCGGATGGGCTTGTAAATTGGATTAAAAACCAAAAAGAAGTCCTTTTAACAGATACAACATTCAGGGATGCGCATCAATCATTACTTGCAACTCGTGTTCGTACAAATGATTTTAAACATATTGCCGAACCAACTGCAAGATTGTTGCCAAACCTTTTCTCAGTTGAAATGTGGGGCGGTGCAACCTATGACGTTGCCTACCGGTTCTTAAGAGAAGACCCATGGGTAAGACTGCAAGTTTTAAGAGAACAAATGCCAAACCTATTGTTCCAAATGCTGTTACGTGCTTCCAATGCCGTTGGCTATACAAATTACCCAGATAACGTCATTAAAGAATTTGTTCAGAAGTCGGCAGAAAATGGCATTGATGTTTTCCGGATCTTCGACAGCTTAAACTGGGTTAAAGGCATGACATTAGCCATTGATGCTGTTAGAGATACAGGAAAAATTGCGGAGGCAGCCATTTGCTATACAGGTGATATCGAAGACAACACTAGAACGAAATATAACCTTGAGTATTATAAAAATATGGCAAAAGAGCTTGAAAACGCTGGAGCCCATATTTTAGGAATTAAAGATATGGCAGGTCTGTTAAAACCACAGGCAGCCTATACATTGATTTCGACTTTAAAAGAAACAGTGAATATCCCGATCCATCTTCATACACATGATACAAGTGGAAACGGGATCTATACCTACGTAAAAGCGATTGAAGCCGGCGTAGATATCGTTGATGTGGCAACAAGTGCGATGGCAGGATTAACATCACAGCCAAGTGCAAATACATTGTATTATGCATTACAAAACCAGAACCGACAACCAAAGGTCGATATTCAGTCCCTTGAAAAGCTGTCTCATTATTGGGAAGATGTGCGCCACTACTATAAAGCCTTTGAATCTGGTATGTATGCTCCTCATACTGAAGTATATAATCACGAGATGCCAGGTGGGCAATACAGTAATTTACAGCAACAAGCGAAAGCTGTCGGACTTGAAAGTCAATGGGACGATGTAAAGCAAATGTATCGCAATGTTAATGATATGTTTGGTGACGTTGTAAAGGTAACTCCTTCTTCTAAAGTAGTCGGTGATATGGCCTTATACATGGTCCAAAACAAACTATCAGAAGAAGATGTGATTGAACGTGGGGATACCCTTAATTTCCCTGATTCTGTAGTGGAATTTTTCCAAGGCTATTTAGGTCAGCCATACCAAGGCTTCCCTGAAAAGTTGCAAAAGGTTATTTTAAAGAACCGTGAACCGATTACCGTAAGACCTGGAGAATTGCTTGAGGCTGTTGACTTTAATGCCATTAAGAAAGAATTAGAAAGCACATTTGAACATGAAGTTTCTGACTTAGATGTAATCAGTTATGCGATCTATCCAAAGGTATTCGAGGAGTACCAACAATTCTATGACCAATATGGTGATGTTTCCGTTCTTGACACCCTTACTTTCTTCTATGGCATGCGCTTAGGTGAAGAAATTGAAGTGGAAATAGAACAAGGTAAAACATTAATCGTAAAACTAGTTTCAATTGGTCAAACACAGCGTGACGGTACAAAGGTTGTATATTTTGAATTAAACGGCCAACCTCGTGAAGTTATTATAAAAGATGAAAGTATTAAATCTGCTGTAGCAGCAAAACCGAAAGCAGAAAAGAAAAATCCTAATCATATCGGTGCCTCTATGCCTGGAACAGTCGTTAAGGTTTTAGTAGAAAAAGGCGAAAAGGTTAAAAAAGGCGACCACTTAATGATTACAGAAGCAATGAAAATGGAAACAACTGTTCAAGCTCCATTTGACGGAGTTGTTACCGACATCCATGTAAGAAGTGGCGAAGCCGTCCAAGCGGACGATTTATTAATAGAACTAGAGAAGTAAGAAAAGCGAAAGGCTGATTCCTTGAAATTTAAGGATCAGCCTTTTCTTTCTAATTATCTTAGAATTTTATTCTTTTCTCTGCATGGTTCTACAACCATATCTGTTATTGGCATACTTTGACATGCTAAACGGAAGCCTGCTGAATGTTCTTCATCTGATAAAACAGATTTCGATGCAATCCCGTCCAATGTATGTCCACTAACAACCTTTACTTTACACATCCCGCAGCCTCCGCCTTTACAACCAATAAAAATCCCACCTGCTTGGCGTTGTGATGCATTAAGAAGCGTTTCGTTCTCCTTCACTACAATTTCTTTATCTCTAACAACTACTTTATAAGCTCCCATTTAACATAACCCCTTTGAATGAAAAT
>JAENZK010000434.1 GCA_016841285.1 Guptibacillus hwajinpoensis
CCTAATATGTTTTTTCTTGGCGGTTATCCTGATCTAAATAGCGAACTTTCGCATAGCCTTTGGAACGGCGATACCACCATGCAACAATGGCAATGACGATCAAAACAATCGAAATAAACTGCGCCATTCGCAGGCTTTCTGTTAACATTAAGCTATCTGTTCGCAAGCCTTCAACATAAAAACGACCGATAGAATACCAAATTAGATAGCTTAAAAAGATTTCCCCACGCTTTAAATTTACTTTTCTTAACGACATTAAAATGGCAAATCCAAGCAAACTCCAAAGCGATTCATATAAAAACGTCGGCTGATAATAGACACCTTCAATATACATTTGATCGATGATAAACTTCGGCAAATGCATTCCTTCTAAAAACGAACGCGTTACTTCTCCACCATGGGCTTCTTGGTTCATAAAATTACCCCAGCGGCCAATCGCCTGAGCAATAATAATACTTGGCGCTGCAATATCAGCAAGCTGCCAAAATGATATTCCACGCTTTTTAGCAAAAACATAGCCTGTAATGAAGGCACCAATCAAACCACCATGAATGGCAAGACCGCCTTCCCAAATTTTTATAATTTCGCTGGGATGCTCTGAATAGTAGCCCCATTGAAAAATTACATAATAGGCCCGCGCAGATAAAATCGCAATTGGAATGGCATATAATACAATGTCCATAAATGTTTCTTTCGGTAAACCTCTTCGAATGCTCTCTCGTTGGGCTAGCCATAGCCCGATCATCGCGCCAACGGCAATAATCACACCGTACCAATATATCGTTAACGGTCCTATTGCTAAAAACACACGATCTAGATGCTGGATTTCAGATTCCATTGTTTCACTCCTCTTTAGTATTAAGCTAAACTAGTAAAAACAAGGGGTTCCATCTTACAAATCATCTTGCTCCCCTTCTTCAATTACATCAGTTAAGCGGTTAGAAAATTGCTCGGCCGCATTAACGCCCATCCGCTTTAAACGGAAATTCATCGCTGCTACCTCAATGATAACCGCTAAGTTTCGACCAGGTCGCACCGGAACAGTGAGCTTTTGAACATGGGCATCGATAATTTTAATTTTTTCTTCGTCTAAACCAAGTCTATCATACACCTTTGTTGGGTCCCATAATTCGAGGTTAATGACCAAGCTGATCTTTTTATAATTACGAACGGCCCCTGCCCCGAACAAGGTCATTACATTGATGATGCCAAGACCACGAATTTCGAGTAAATGCTTGATCAACTCCGGAGAGCTTCCAATTAACGTATCTTGGTCCTCTTGGCGGATTTCAACACAATCGTCCGCAATCAAACGGTGTCCGCGCTTCACGAGCTCTAATGCCGTTTCACTTTTTCCAACACCACTTTTACCCGTAATTAACACACCAACCCCGTAAACATCGACCAATACACCATGAATGGCCGTTGTCGGTGCCAATAGACTTTCTAAATAATTGGTGAGGTGGCTTGATAAACGTGTTGTTTTATAATGGGAACGAATCACGGGCACATCATTTTGCTGCGCTGCCTCGATTAATTCAATCGGAGGCTCCTGACCTCTCGAAATAACAATCCCTGGCGTCATATCAGTGCATATTTGCTCCATTCGTTCTCGGCGTACTTCTGGATCTAAATCATAAAAAAAGGACAGCTCGGTTCTTCCTAGCAATTGTAGACGTTCAGCCGGAAAAAAATCAAAAAAGCCTGCCAGTTCAATTCCAGGTCGGTACAAATCACTAGTCGTAATCGGACGGTTAATCCCATCTTCCCCACAAATCAGCTCAAACTTAAATTTATCAATAACATCTTTCGTGCGAACTTTTACCATTTAAGCTTCCTCCACAATCCGTTCATACTATTTTTATATTTTAGCATTTTTTTGGATAAACACGAAATTTATTGTAGTGTCGGGTGGGAATTTTGTGGACGGGAGGCAATTTGGGCGGTGGTCGGCTGCTTAAGTTGGGGGATTCAGTGGTTATACTTCCAAATTTGCGGGCTCTACCTTAATATTTGATGTGCTTTAATTGGAAGTTTGAGGCGGTACTCGGAAGTTTGTGTGCTTTACCTCGAGATTTGGAGCGGTTACTGTGAAGTTTGCGGCCTTTACCAGGAAATTCGAGATGCTTACCTGGAAGTTTGCGTGCTTTACCCGGAAATGCGGAATGCTTACCCGTAAATTTTTGCACTTTACCTGGAAATTCGGAGCGCTTACCCGTAAATTTTTGCACTTTACCCGGAAATTCGGGTCATTTACCCGTAAATGCGCATTTCTATAAAAAAAAGCGCCACTAGCCCCGACGGGCAGCAACGCTTCGATAATGATAGATTCAATTCAATTACCGGTCCTCTTTTTTACTAAGCGGGTCAATGACGACCTTCTGAATAAGCAAATTCAAGATTGATATAAAAATGGCTGCCATGACTGCCGCACCAAACCCATCAATCTCGAAAGCTGCGCCCATGATACTGTCGGCCATCATCAAAGTGATCGCATTGATGACAAAGAGGAACAGCCCAAATGTTAAAACGGTAACGGGAAGGGTTAACAGAATTAAGATCGGCTTCACAATCGCGTTTAGCACCGAAATGATTAAACTCGTTAGAACAGCGGCGCCGACACCTTCAATATAAAACGATTCAAAGTACCCAGCTACCACGATTAGGACTAAGCTGTTTACAAGTATTTGAGCAACCCACCTCATCCCTCAATCACGCCATCATCATACGGGATGACAAATACCAAGATAAAATAAACGAGCGCAAACGGAAATACTCCTGTTCCAATTAAAAGTAGAACAAATAACACTCGTAATATCGTTGGATCAATTCCAAAATATTTTCCAAACCCACCTAGTATGCCTGCTACTTTTTTATCCGAGCGCGATCTAAATAACTTTTTACTCATCACAATGCATCCTTTCTTAAATCAAATTCGCCTTGGCGTATTTGCGCCCAGATTTTTTAGGCCCACACGATGTGGGTCA
>JAENZK010000435.1 GCA_016841285.1 Guptibacillus hwajinpoensis
TACGATAAGTCAACATCGACTCTCTTCGTTCGTCGTGTTTCCTTTATCTCAGTCGCCGTGCTCCAGTTTATTCGTCGCTTAACGGGTGCTTTTGCTTTTCTATTTATACCCAATTTTCTCTAATTGATTCAGCTTCCTCTATTATTCTTTCAATTAGTTCAGCCACTGTTGGAACATCCTTTATTAACCCCATAACCTGGCCGGCCCAGCCAAAGCCTTCTTGATCATTCCCATCATAAATATAACGTTTATTTGCCTCACCGCTGATAAAATCTCTCAGATGTTCATAATCACCAAACTCTTTTTCAAGTTCAAGAATTTTATTTGTAAAATCATTGGCTATTGCCCTAGCAGGAGCACCAATAGAGCGTTTGATCACTACCGTATCATTTTCTGTTCCTTCTACAAGGCGATTTTTATAATGCTCATGGGCATGAATACAATCTTTAGTTGCAATGAATCTTGTACCCATCTCAATTCCTTCAGCACCTAAAGCAAGTGCTGCCAGTAACCCACGGCCATCTCCAATCCCACCGGAGGCAATAACTGGGATTGACACTGCATCAACTACTTGCGGAATTAAAACGAATGTTCCAGTATCACTTCTGCCTAAATGGCCTCCACCTTCCTGACCAGCCACCATAACAGCATCAGCACCTAGTTCTTCTGCTTTTTCAGCTTGGCGCTTTGCCGCAACTAGTACCAATTTCTTAATATCTACTCCTTTAAGCATGTCAAAAATAGGAGAAGGATTCCCACCTGTCATTGTAATAACTGGTACGTTCTCATCGATGGCTACTTGAAGCATGTGCTCGTATTTTCTTCCATGCTGACCAATCGCATAATTAACCCCAAATGGTTTATCAGTTTTCAACCTTACTTTATGTATTTCTTCCCTAAGTTCCTCTGGCGTTTGTAAAGACATAGCTGTAATTTGTCCTAACCCCCCAGCATTAGAAACAGCAGCAGCTAAATCAGAATAAGCTAAATACGCTAACCCCCCTTGAATAATCGGGTATTGTATGCCTAATAATTCCGTGATTTTTGTTTCCCATTTCATAAAAAACCCTCCCCCTTAGGTTCATTAAAATTCTTTGTTATTTATTCATTTTAAACGTTTTTGAGGAAAAGATAAAAGAAAGAAGAGAAATTTTCTTGAAAATTTTTAGGCTTCTGTTAAAATTTAAATGTTTGTTTAAAGTTAATTGTATTGAGGTGTCTAAATTGAATCAAAATAAAACTCCCCTTTTTACAGGGCTATTAGAACATGCCAAAAAAAATCCGATTCAATTTCACATCCCTGGACATAAAAAGGGAGTAGGAATTGATCCTGAGTTTAGAGATTTCATTGGTAAAAATGCATTATCAATAGATTTGATTAATATTGGACCATTAGATGACTTACATCATCCACATGGAATTATCGAGGAGGCCCAACAATTAGCGGCAGAAGCATTCGGGGCTGATCACACGTTTTTCTCCGTTCAAGGAACAAGCGGAGCCATTATGACGATGGTGATGTCTGTTTGCAAACCCGGGGACAAGATTATTGTGCCAAGAAATGTCCATAAATCTATTATGTCAGCGATCATTTTCTCTGGTGCGACACCAATTTTTATCCATCCAGCGATAGATAAAAATCTCGGTATATCCCACGGAATAACAACAGATGCAGTTCGTAAAGCACTAGAGGCACATCCCGATGCAAAAGGGTTACTAGTAATAAATCCAACCTATTTCGGGATTGCTGCAAATTTAAAGGAAATTGTTGATATCGCACATTCTTACGACATTCCGGTATTAGTTGATGAAGCACATGGTGTTCACATTCATTTCCATGATGACCTTCCTTTGTCTGCCATGCAGGCTGGAGCTGATATGGCCGCTACAAGTGTTCATAAATTGGGCGGATCGATGACACAAAGTTCGATCTTAAATGTAAAAGAAGGATTCGTATCAGCAAAGCACGTTCAAGCCATTATAAGCATGCTAACAACTACTTCAACATCCTATTTATTATTGGCATCATTAGACTGCGCCCGTCGCCAGCTCGCAACAAAAGGAAAAGAACTGGCTGAAAAAGTAATGGCCCTTGCTGGAATGGCTAGGGAAAAAATCAATGAAATTCCCAACCTTTATTGCGTTGGCGAAGAAATACTTGGCACAAAAGCAACCTATGATTATGACCCTACAAAGTTAATTATTTCTGTAAAGGATCTTGGTCTTACTGGATATGAGGTAGAGGTTTGGCTCCGTGAACATTATACAATCGAAGTTGAGTTATCTGACCTATATAACATCTTGTGTATTGTCACACCGGGAGATACAGAACAAGAGATTAATATTTTGGTCGAAGCATTACGTGAGTTATCGAACAATCGTAGCGAAACTACAACAACTCGAAAAGCAGTAGAAGTGCATGTACCAAATATCCCACTATTGGCATTATCACCTAGGGATGCTTTTTATTCCGAAGTAGAAGTCGTTACGATTGAGGAGTCTGTAGGACGTGTTATTGCTGAGTTTGTGATGGTTTATCCGCCAGGAATTCCAATTTTAATTCCAGGAGAAATTATTTCACAGGAAAACATTGACTATATTAAGGAAAATCTTGAAGGAGGCTTGCCTGTTCAAGGCCCTGAAGACCCTGAATTAAAAACGATTCGTGTCATTAAGGAATACCGTGCAATTAAATAGAATAGTGATAAATAAAAATAGAGTGTAGCAAAATGTGCTACACTCTTTATTATATCGTCATAAAATATTATTTTATTAATTGCTAATTATTATACTTTTCTGTTTTTTCATGCTCGCAAGAATCACAGCATTTTGCATAAAGAGTTGTTACTTTTTCATCTTCAAAGTGGTCAATTGTGCTTTCACATTGCTGACATACGATTGTACCCATGATTTCATCCCCTTTTATTTGGAAACGGTTTAATTATTTATCACAATTCCATCTTAATATGTCATACTATTAGTGTCA